>NZ_AZSN01000023.1:0-39164 GCF_000576225.1 Methylibium sp. T29-B
AGCGATCCCGGCGCGCGGCTGGTGGCCGCGGTGCGTGCCGCCGGCCACCGCGTGCTGCCGCTGCCGGGGCCCAGCAGCGTCACCACCGCGCTCAGCGCGGCCGGTGACACGCAGGGCGAGGACTTCCGCTTCGTCGGCTTCCTCTCCAGCAAGGCCGTCGAGCGCACGGCCCAGTTGCGGGAACTGGCCACGCGACCGGAGACGACCGTGCTGTTCGAGGCGCCGCACCGCATTGCCGCGCTGGCCGGCGCCCTGGCCGAGGTGATGCCGGCACGATCGCTGAGCCTGTGTCGCGAGCTGACCAAGCAGTTCGAGCACGTCGAGACCCTGGACGCCGAGGCCTTGCCGGGCTGGCTGGCGGCCGACCCGCACCGCCTCCGCGGCGAGTTCGTGCTCGTGCTGCACGCCCTGCCGGCTGCGGCCGCCGAAGACAGCCCGATGATCGCCAGCGCCGAGCGGCTGTTGCGCACCCTGGTCGCGGCACTGCCGCTGAAGCAGGCCGTGGCACTGACGGCCGAGGCCACCGGCGCCCCCCGCAATGCCCTCTACGAGCGGGCGCTGCAACTGAGATCCGGGGCGCCGACCGAGGACGACGCCTGAGCCTCGCTTCATCCCTTGGTCGGGACGGCCTGGCGATCGTGCTTCTGGTGCCGGATGTCGCGGCTGGCGCGGTTCTGCATGTTCGTCAGGCGCTTGCGTTCCGCGGGAGTCACATCACCGTCGGCCTTGGCTCGGCTTTCCGCCTTGCCGATGTGGGCCTGTTCCTTCTCGAGCCGGTAGGTCTCCCGGGGCGTCAGCGCGCCGGAGCCCACGCCCTGCTGAATGCGCTGCTCCTGCCGCTGCTCGCGCTGGTCGATGCGCGGCGTGGCGGTCACGCCTTGCGCAAAGCTGGCGCCCGCGGCGGCCAGCAGGACGGCACTCAACAGGACGGGAATGGTTTTCATTGCACTGGCTCCTTGCTCGGTCAAAGGTGGGAAGATGCTCCCCTCCTTCCAACGCCGAGGCTGCAAGGCCGTGCACCCGTCCACTGCGCGAATCGGTAAAGATTGGTGAAGCGTGTGACATCCCCTGCTGCCTAGAATCGATATCCCATGATCTCGCGCGAACCCACCCTCGAACGCCTGGCCGTCGCTCGCCAGGTGCTGCTCGAACCCTTCGGCCTCGACGAGGCCAAGCTCGCCAACGCGCTGCGCGTGATCGGCGAGCACCGCATCGACGATGCCGACCTCTACTTCCAGTACACGCGCAGCGAGGGCTGGAGCCTGGAGGAGGGCATCGTCAAGAGCGGCAGCTTCGGCATCGACCAGGGCGTCGGTGTGCGCGCCGTGGCTGGCGAGAAGACCGCCTTCGCCTACAGCGACGACATCTCTGAAGCTGCCCTGCTGGACGCGGCGCGCACGGTGCGCACCATCGCGGCCTCGGGGATGAGCCGCTCGGTCAAGGTCGGCGGCGCGCCGAAGATCGCGGGCAGCCGCGTGCTGTACGCGCCGATGGACCCGATCGCGACGCTCGACAGCACACAGAAGGTGGCCTTGCTTGAGCGGGCGGAAAGTTGGCGCGCGCGCGCGACCCGCGCGTGGTGCAGGTGATGGCCGGCCTGGCCGGTGAGTACGACGTGGTGCTGGTGGCCCGCGCCGATGGCACGGTCGCGGCCGACGTGCGTCCGCTCGTGCGCCTGAGCCTCACTGTGATCGCCGAGCAGAACGGCCGCCGCGAGATGGGCTCGGGCGGCGGAGGCGGGCGCTTCGGGCTTGGCTATTTCCGCGATGACGTGATCGCCGGCTACGTGGACCAGGCCGTCAACGCCGCATTGACGAACCTCGAGAGCCGCCCCGCACCGGCCGGCGAGATGACCGTGGTGCTGGGCCCGGGCTGGCCCGGCATCCTGCTGCACGAGGCCATCGGCCACGGCCTCGAAGGCGACTTCAACCGCAAGGGCTCCAGCGCCTTCAGCGGCAAGATCGGCAAGCGCGTCGCGGCCAAGGGCGTGACCGTGCTCGACGACGGCACCCTGCCCGACCGGCGCGGTTCGCTGAACGTCGACGACGAGGGCAACCCGAGCCAGCGCAACGTGCTGATCGAGGATGGCATCCTGAAGGGCTACATCCAGGATTCGATGAATGCGCGGCTGATGAAGGTCAAGCCGACCGGCAACGGCCGGCGCGAGAGCTACGCGCATGTGCCGATGCCGCGCATGACCAACACCTACATGCTGGGCGGCGACAAGAGCAGGGACGAGATCGTCGCAAGCATGAAGAAGGGTTTGTACGCCACCAACTTCGGTGGCGGCCAGGTCGACATCACGAGCGGCAAGTTCGTGTTCTCGGCCAGCGAGGCCTTCTGGGTCGAGAACGGCCGAGTCCAGTACCCGGTGAAGGGCGCCACCATCATCGGCAACGGCCCGGACGCATTGACGCGCGTGAAGATGATCGGCAACGACCTGCAGCTCGATACCGGCGTGGGCACCTGCGGCAAGGAAGGCCAGAGCGTGCCGGTCGGCGTCGGCCAGCCGACGCTGCGCATCGACGGGCTCACCGTGGGGGTACGGCTTGACCTCAGCCGAGTCGCCGGCGACGGTGACCCTGGCGGACGTCGAGGCCGCTGCACGCCGGCTGGCCGGACAGGTGCTCGACACACCGTGTGTCGAGTCGAAGACACTGTCCGAGATCACCGGCGCGCAGGTCTTCCTGAAGTTCGAGAACCTGCAGTTCACCGCTTCCTTCAAGGAGCGCGGCGCGTTGAACAAGCTGCTGGCGCTGGTCGCCGCGCGCGACGACGGCACCGCCGCGTTGAAGGGCGTGATCGCCGCCTCCGCCGGCAACCATGCGCAGGGCGTGGCGCATCACGCGCAGCGGCTGGGCCTGCGCGCGGTCATCGTGATGCCCCGGCACACGCCGACGGTGAAGGTCGAGCGCACGCGCGGCTTCGGTGCCGAGGTGCTGCTGCACGGCGAGAGCTTCGACGAGGCTCGCGCGCACGCGCTGGAGGTGGCCGCGGCGCAGGGCCTGAGCTTCGTGCACCCCTTCGACGATCCGCTGGTGATCGCCGGCCAGGGCACGATCGGCCTGGAGATGCTGCGCGCGCAACCGACGCTCGACACTCTGGTCATCGCCGTCGGCGGCGGCGGGCTGATCTCCGGCATCGCGACCGTCGCCCGGGCGCTGAAGCCCGGGCTGGAGATCGTCGGGGTGCAGACGGCGCGCTTTCCGGCGATGGTGAACCTCGTCAAGGGCCGCACCCATCCGCAAGGCACCAGCACGATCGCCGAGGGCATTGCCGTCGGTGAGCCGGGGCGGATCACGCGGGCGATCGTTCGCGACCTCGTCGACGACATGGTGCTGGTGGACGAAGCGGACATCGAGCATGCCCTGGTGATGCTGCTGGAGATCGAGAAGACGCTGGTCGAGGGGGCCGGCGCCGCGGGTCTGGCTGCGCTGCTGAAGGAGCCCGGGCGCTACGCCGGGCGACGCGTGGGCTTGGTGCTGTGCGGCGGCAACATCGATCCGCTGCTGCTGTCGGCGATCATCGAGCGCGGCATGGTGCGAGCGGGCGGCTGGCACGCATCCGCGTCGACGCGCGCGACGCACCCGGCGCGCTGGCGCGCATCACCGCCACCGTGGCCGAGGCCGGCGCGAACATCGAGGAAGTGCATCACCAGCGGGCCTTCACCACGCTGTCGGCGCAGAACGCCGAGGTGGAGTTGGTGCTGCAGACGCGCAACCACGCCCACATCGGCGCGGTGATCGTGGCCCTGGTGGCTCAGGGTTTCGAGGCCAAGGCCTACTGATCCGGCCGGACGACGATCGAGCGACGCATGCGGCCCAACCTCGGCGTCGTGCTACATTTCGCTCCCATGCGCTTCGACGCCTACTTTTTTGCGTACTTTTGGTTCTCGCACCGCCCCGGCGGAGGAGAGGCCCGCGCATCAGCGTAAAAGCAGCGCAAGCCGAATCTCAAACCGCCGGGCCCAACCCGGCGGTTTTTTTTCGACCGTTCGCCCCCCGTCAGACCGCCCAGGAGAAACATCGATGAATGCCCTGTCCGCCAACGTTCCCGAGGGTTGGGCCGCGCCCGCCGACAAGACCAGCCAGACCGATGACGAACGGATCGAGGACGTGATGCCACTGCCGCCGCCCGAGCACCTGATCCGCTTCTTCCCGGTGCGCGGCACGCCCGTCGAGGAGCTGGTGTCCAGCACCCGCCGCCGCATCCGCGACATCATGCGCGGCAATGACGACCGCCTGCTGGTCATCATGGGCCCGTGCTCGATCCACGACCCGGTGGCGGCGGTGGACTACGCGCGCAAGCTCAAGGCCCAGCGCGACAAGTACGCCGACACGCTGGAGATCGTGATGCGCGTGTACTTCGAGAAGCCGCGCACCACCGTCGGCTGGAAGGGCCTGATCAATGACCCCTACCTCGACGAGAGCTTCCGCATCGACGAAGGCCTGCGCATCGCGCGCCAGCTGCTGCTGGAGATCGGCCGCCTCGGGCTGCCGGCCGGCAGCGAGTTCCTCGACGTGATCTCGCCGCAGTACATCGGCGACCTGATCTCCTGGGGCGCCATCGGTGCGCGCACCACCGAAAGCCAGGTCCACCGCGAGCTCGCCTCGGGCATCAGCGCGCCGATCGGCTTCAAGAACGGCACCGACGGCAACATCAAGATCGCCACGGACGCCATCCAGTCCGCCAGCCGGCCGCACCACTTCCTGTCGGTGCACAAGAACGGCCAGGTCGCGATCGTCGAGACCCGCGGCAACGCCGATTGCCACGTCATCCTGCGCGGCGGCAAGACGCCGAACTACGACGCCAGCAGTGTCGGCGCGGCCTGCGCCGAACTCGGCAAGGCCGGGCTGCCGGCCTCGCTGATGGTCGACTGCTCCCACGCCAACAGCAGCAAGCAGCACCAGAAGCAGATCGACGTGGCGCGCGACGTCGCCGACCAGTTGGCCGGCGGCAGCCGCCAGGTTTTCGGTGTGATGGTCGAGAGCCACCTGAGCGCCGGCGCCCAGAAGTTCAGTGCCGGCAAGGACGACCCGGCGAAGCTCGCCTACGGCCAGAGCATCACCGACGCTGCATCGGCTGGGACGATTCACTGGAGGTGCTGGGCGTGCTCAGCACCGCGGTGGCGGCCCGGCGCGGACGGGGCTGAACGACTCGGCGAGACAACCGGGTTACATCACACGAGCCTCAGCAACAAAGTGAGCGCATGCAAACGAGAGTAAGCGACGCCGCCGTCAGGTAACGGAGGCAAGCTGCCGCAAGAGTGCTGGCCGGAGACCCCGGTCGGCGCTTGAATGGAGGTTCCAGAACTTCCTGCGAAGGAAACCTCCATGAATCGCTCTCGCATCACCCCTTCCATCCAGACCCAGGCGCGTCAGGTCATCGAGATCACCGTGGTCAGTCTGGCGCTCGCCGGCACCGTGGGTTTCGCCAACCTGGCTCAGGCGCAGGCGGCTCCAACCGACAAGTCGAGCGACGTGACGGCACAGCAGGCTTTCAAGCGTGCCGATGTCGACACCGACAACAAGCTGAGCCCCGCCGAAGCGGCGAAGCTGCCCGCGATCGCCCAGCGCTTCAAGTCGCTCGACACCGACCGCGACGGTTTCCTCAGCGCCGAGGAGTTCATGGCCGGCAGCAAGGCCCCGCAATGAGGCCGCTGGCCGGTTGAGCGGGCGGCGTCAGTCCGGGGTCTCGAGCCTCGGGCTGCGCCAGTACACGTCGTCGCCGCCCAGGCCGTCGAGGTTGGCCCGGTTGAGCACGCGGGCCAGCACGAACAGCAGATCGCTCAGCCGGTTCAGGTACTGGCGGGGCGCAGATCGCACCGCGCCCGGCTCGGCGTTGGCAAGTGCTACCACGGCCCGCTCCGCGCGGCGCGCCACAGTGCGGCCGAGGTGGGCGATCGAGGCGCTGCGCGTGCCGGCCGGCAGGATGAATTCCTTCAGCCGCGGCAACGCGGCGTTGTGCTCGGCCAATGCGTCGTCCAGCGCCGCCACCGCCTCGTCCTTCAGCAGGGTGTAGCCGGGAATCGACAGCTCGCCGCCCAGATTGAACAGCTCGTGCTGCACCGCCACCAGCAACACGCGCAGCGCGTCGGGCAAGGGCTCGCACAGCAACAGGCCGAGCAGCGAATTGAGTTCGTCGACGTCGCCCATGGCCTGCACGCGCAGGTGATCCTTGGCCACACGGGTGCCGTCGCCGAGCCCGGTGGTCCCGTCGTCGCCGGTGCGCGTTGCGATCTGTGTCAGTCGATTGCCCATCACGCGATGCTAGCGGACTCGGGGCCGCAGCAGTCCGGCTTCCTTGTTTCTAGAATGGCCCACGGCTCCGAGCCGTCGAGAGGAGACACGATGAACGCCCCGATCGATCTGTTGCCCCGAATCGCACGGCGGCCCATGCCGGCGGCGATGCTCGCCGCGCTGAAGGCTCACTTCGGAGAGCGCTGTTCCACGGCACAGGCCATTCGCGAGCAGCACGGGCGCGACGAATCGCCGTTCGACGTGCCGGCACCCGATGCCGTCGTGTTCGCGACGAGCAACGACGACGTCGTGGCGCTGATGGCACTGGCGCAGTCGCATGGCGTGCCGGTGATCCCGTTCGGCATCGGCTCCTCGCTTGAAGGCCACCTGCTGGCGGTGCAGGGCGGTGTCAGCGTCGACCTGTCGCGCATGAACCAGGTGTTGCGCGTGAACGCGGAAGACCTGACCGTCACCGTGCAGGCCGGCGTGACCCGCAAGCAGCTCAACGAGGCGCTGCGCCATGACGGGCTGTTCTTTCCGATCGACCCGGGCGCCGACGCCACGCTCGGCGGCATGTGCGCCACCCGCGCCAGCGGCACGAACGCGGTGCGCTACGGCACGATGCGGGAGAACGTGCTCGGCCTCACCGTGGTCACGGCGAACGGAGAGCTGATCCACACCGGCTCGCGGGCACGCAAGTCGTCGGCGGGCTACGACTTGACGCGGTTGTTCGTCGGCAGCGAAGGAACGCTCGGCGTGATCACCGAGATCACGTTGAAGCTCTACCCCCTGCCGGAAGCCGTCAGCGCGGCGGTCTGCCATTTCCCGACCATCGACGCGGCGGTGCGCAGCACCATCCAGGTCATCCAGATGGGCGTGCCGATCGCGCGCTGCGAGTTGCTCGACGTGCACGCGGTGCGGGCCGTCAACGCACACGACCACCTCGGGCTGCGCGAGGCGCCGATGCTGCTGATGGAGTTCCACGGCAGCCCGGCGGGCGTGCAGGAGCAGGCGGAGACGGTACAGGCCCTCACGACCGACCTCGGCGGCGAGGACTTCCAGTGGGCTACCACGCCCGAAGAGCGCACGCGGCTGTGGACCGCCCGCCACCATGCCTACTTCTCGGCGCTGCAGACCCGGCCCGGCTGCCGTGCCGTGACGACCGACACCTGCGTGCCGATCTCGCGCCTGGCCGAATGCATCAACGAGACGGTTGCCGAGGCCGACGCGAGCGGCATTCCCTACTTCATCGTCGGTCACGTCGGCGACGGCAATTTCCACGTCGGCTACCTGATCGATCCGACGGCGCCGGGTGAGCGCGCCGAGGCGGAGCGCCTGAACCAGTTGCTGGTGGCACGCGCACTGCGGCTCGAAGGGACCTGCACCGGCGAACACGGCATCGGCCTGCACAAGATGGGCTTCCTGCTCGACGAGGCCGGCGCCGGCGGCGTGGCGCTGATGCGGCAGATCAAGCATGCGCTGGACCCCGGCAACATCATGAACCCCGGGAAGATCTTCACGTGGTGAGACACGTCGACCGCAAAGTCGTCTCTCCAGGCCGCCTCCCAGCACCGACGCTGCCGAGGTGCGCCGCGGCATGAACACCTCGGCCTTCATCGCGCTGGCACTCACGCGTCCGGGCTCGTGGGCGCGGTCGCGCCGTCCTCGCGGCGGCTGGCGCGGGCCATGGCGTCGCAGATCGGCGATGCCGGGGCCCTGATCGAGCTCGGCGCGGGCACCGGCGCCGTGACCTCCGCGCTGCGGCACGCCGCGCCTGGAACTCCGCTACTGGCCGTCGAGCTGCAGTCCGATCTCGCGAGCGGCCTGCGGCGGCGCTTCCCCGACATCGAGGTGGCCTGCGCTCCCGCGCACGAGGTGCTGGCGCGGCATGCGCACGCTCCTGTCGACACGATGCTGGTCTCGTCGCTGCCGTTCAGAAGCCTGCCCGAGCCGATGCGCAGGACCACGCTGGCGGCATTGCTTCAGTTCATCGAGGCCCACCCGACGCGACGCATGGTCCAGTACACCTACCAGCCGCGTGCTCCATTCGAGCTGCCGGCTCGCAGCTCGCTGCGCTGGTCGCTGCGCGACGTGGTGTGGGGCAACCTGCCGCCCGCAGGCGTCTGGGTGCTGGGCGGCGACGGCGCCTGAAGTGCGGCGGTCCGATCGACCGCCTCGCCGGCAAAGCTCACGTCAGACACAGCTCCACGCAATTGCGGCCCTGCGCCTTGGCATGGGTGAGGCCACGATGGGCGCGCCGCGTCAACGCGATCGGCTCGATGTCGGCCGCACGCACTGCCACCGCGACGCCTATGCTCGCCGTCAACGGCTCGACCACCCAGGGCACCGCGGCCAGGGCGATGCGCATGCGCTCGGCTGCCGCCATCGCACCGCCCGTGTCGGTCGACGGCAGCAACACGCTGAACTCGCCGGCCCCGCAATGCGCAAGCACGTCATGGCCGCGCAGGCTGCCTTCGAGGCCCTGCGCCGCCTGTCGCAGCGCCTCGTCGCCGACCGGGTGGCCGTGCAGATCGTTGAAATGCTTGAAGTGATCCAGATCGACGGCCAGCAGCGCGAGATCGCCTCCATGGCGGCTCCAGCGCGTCCACTCCTGCGCGAGCCGGCGCTCGAAGGCCGTGCGATTCCACAGGCCGGTCACCTCGTCGGTGTTGCCCTGCAGATCCAGCAAGGCGCTGGCACGGCGCAGCTCGAGTTGAGCCACCGCCTGTTCGGCCAGCAGGCGCAACGCGTGCTGCTGGCGTGACGACAGGCTGCGCGCGGTCCGATCCAGCACGCACAGCGTGCCGACAGCCCAGCCCTGAGGCGTGACGAGCGGCGCACCGGCGTAGGTGTGCCATCCGCCGGCCGCGCCGAGCGCCGGATGGGCCGCGAAGCGAGGATCGCCGGCCGGGTCGGCCAGCAGGAGTCTGTCGTCAGCCTGTTCGATGGCCTGCGCGCAAGGCGCATGGGTACGAGGTGCACTGTCGCCCTCAAAGCCGGTCTGTGCCTTGAACCAGAGGCGGTCCCGATCGACCAGCGAGATCAGCGACGCCTGCGTGTCGCAGATACAGGCCGCGAGCTCGGTGATCGCATCGAACGCCGGCTCCGAACCGGTCTCGAGGACCCCGTAGCGATAGAGCGCCGCGAGACGCTGCGACTCCGCTTCGGCCGGCGACATCGCGGCACCCGACCACGCGCCAGCGATCGTCGTTCCAGAGGACACCTGGGCCATGAGACTCTCCTCGCTCGCTCGCGCCACCGCCACGGCGGCAGCCCTGCCTTCACGCGACGCCGGCCGATGCGCGGCGTCTACCCGGGCCGCCCCAACGCGGCCTGCTGCGTGAATGTGTGCCGCGCCGGTCAATTCGGCGGCGCCGGCACCGTCCACTTTCTGGTGATCTCGCCGGCGCCGTCGGCGCTCTCGAGGTGCACGTCGAAACCCCACAGTCGGGCCACGTGCTTGAGCACCTCGGTCGTCTGCTCGTTCAGCGGACGATCGTTGTGCTGGGTGTGACGCAGAACCAGCGAGCGATCGCCACGCAGGTTGACGTTCCATACCTGGATGTTGGGCTCGCGCTGGCCGAGGTCGTACTGGTGCGACAGCGCCTCACGCAGACGTCGGTAGCCGGACTCGTCGTGGATCGCAGAGATCTCGAGCTCGGATTCCTTCTCGTCGTCGAGCACTGCGAACAGCCGCAGCTCGCGCATCAGCCTCGGCGACAGGTACTGGCCGATGAAGCTCTCGTCCTTGAAGTTGCGCATCGCGTGATCCAGCGTGACCAGCCAGTCGGCGCCGGCGATCTCGGGGAACCAGTGGCGGTCTTCGTCGCTGGGCGATTCGCAGATGCGCTTGAGATCGGTGTACATCGCGAAACCGAGCGCATAGGGGTTGATGCCGCTGTAGGCCGGGTGACCGACCGGGGGCTGGTAGATCACGTTGGTGTGAGACTTCAACCACTCGACCATCATGCCGTCGGCCAGGTGGCCGTTGTCGTACATCGTGTTGAGCAGGCGGTGATGCCAGAAGGTGGCCCACCCTTCGTTCATCACCTGGGTCTGGCGCTGCGGGTAGAAGTACTGCGCCACCTTGCGCACGATGCGCACCACCTCGCGCTGCCAGGGTTCGAGCAGCGGCGCGTTCTTCTCGATGAAGTACAGCAGGTTCTCCTGCGGCTCGGCCGGGTAGCGCTGCGCGTTGGCTTCCTCGGCAGCAGGTTCGGCGCGCCGTGGCAGCGTGCGCCACATGTCGTTGACCTGCTGCTGCGCGTAGGCCTCGCGCTCGGCACGGCGCGTCTGTTCCTGCGCCAGCGACAGCTTGGTGGGGCGGCGGTAACGGTCGACGCCGTGATTCATCAAGGCATGGCAGCTGTCGAGCAGATCCTCCACCGCGTCGAGGCCCCGCCGCTCCTCGCATTCGGCGATGTAGTTCTTGGCGTAGACCAGGTAGTCGATGATCGACGACGCGTCGGTCCACATGCGGAACAGGTAGTTGCCCTTGAAGAAGCTGTTGTGCCCGTAGGCGGCGTGCGCGATCACCAGCGCCTGCATGGCCAGCGAGTTCTCCTCCATCAGGTAGCTGATGCAGGGGTTGGAATTGATGACGATCTCGTAGGCCAGGCCCATGTGGCCGCGGCGGTAGTTCTTCTCGGTGGCGATGAACTCCTTGCCATAGCTCCAGTGCCGGTAGTTCACCGGCATGCCCACCGACGCGTAGGCGTCCATCATCTGCTCGGCCGTGATGATCTCGAGCTGGTTGGGATAGGTGTCCAGGCCATAGCCCCTGGCCGTCTCGCGGATCACGTCGTGGTATTGGTCGATCAGCTCGAAGGTCCAGTCGCTCGAGCTCGGCAACGACGTCTTGGCCCGCGGACTCGCGACGATGTCGCTCGCGGCGCGAACACGCCCCACCGCCGGCACGTCGGACTCGGTGAACAGGTCGGGCGTCGCAACCGACACCGCCTCTCGCTTGCGTGTCATGACGACTCCTTGCGCGGCCGAACGCTCATGTCGCGCCTTCCTTCTTGAACAGATCACGAAAGACGGGGTAGATCTGCGAAGGCTCGAGCACCTTGCGCATCGCGAAGTGCGGGTTCGTCCGGGCGACCTGTGCGTATTCTTCCCACAGGTTCTGCTCGGGTTCGGCCACCTGCACGTAGGCGAAGTAGCGGCACAGCGGCAGCAATTGCGTGGACACGATCTCGCGGCAGCGGCCGCTGTCGTGATGCCAGTTGTCGCCGTCGCTGGCCTGCGCGCCGTAGATGTTCCACTCGCTGGTCGGGTAGCGTGCGCGGACGATCTCCTCCATCAACACCAGGGCGCTGGAGACCACGGTGCCGCCGGTTTCGGTCGAGTGGAAGAAGCCTTCTTCGTCGACCTCCTGCGCCTGCGTGTGATGGCGGATGAAGACCACGTCGATCTTCTCGTAGTGGCGCGTCAGGAACAGGTAGAGCAGGATGAAGAAGCGTTTCGACAGGTCCTTGCGCGCTTCGTCCATCGAGCCCGACACGTCCATCAGGCAGAACATCACCGCCTTGGTGGTGGGAACCGGCACCTTGACGCGGCTGCGAAAGCGCAGGTCGATCGGGTCGAGGAAGGGGATGCGTGCGACCTTCTGGCGCAGCAGCTCGATGCGGCCCTCCAGGTCCTTGATCTCGCGCTGCCGCAAGGCATGGCCCGGGTCGAGGTCGACGCCGCCGGTGTCGAGCCGCGAACGCTGCTTCAGGCTCGCGAGCTGGGCCTCCAGGTGCCGCAGCTCTCGTCGCGCATCGGCGCCGAGCGCGATGCGTCGGCCGATCGCGCCGCGCATCGAACGCACCACGTGCAGATTGCTCTGCGTGCCGTCGCTGGTGAAGCCGGCTCGCTGGTTCTTGAACTCCGGTGTTTCGGCCAGCTGCGTCTTCACGAGGTTGGGCAGTGCCAGGTCGTCGAAGAAGACCTGCATGAACTCTTCCTTGCTCAGGTGGAAGACGAAGTCGTCCTCGCCCTCGCCCGAGTCGCTGGCCTGTGACCCGCCGCCCTGCCCGCCGCCGCCCTCGGGCCGCTTGATGCGGTCGCCGCGCACGTACTCCTTGTTGCCCGGATGCACCATCTCGCGCTTGCCGCCGGAGCCGTGCCCGAACAGCGGCTCGGAGACGTCGCGCTTGGGCAGCGTGATGTCCTCGCCTTGCTCGATGTCGCGGATGCCGCGGCCGCTGACCGCCTTGCGCACGGCCTCGCGAATCTGCGCCTTGTGTCGGCGCAGGAAACGCTCGCGGTTGCCGATCGACTTGTTCTTGCCTGCGAGCCTGCGATCGATGATCTGCTGAAGCGCCATGCGTTGTGCTCGAAGTGGAGGTCGCTGTCAGCGCCTGGGGCGACGACGCCGCTCGCGTTTCCCAGCTCTCATCATGAACTCTTTCTCACACGCAGGTACCACTCGCACAGCAGGCGCACCTGCTTGGGCGTGTAGCCCTTCTGCACCATGCGGTTCACGAAGTCCTCGTGCTTCTTCGCCTCGTCGGCACTGGCCTTCGCGTTGAAGCTGATCACCGGCAGCAGTTCCTCGGTGTTCGAGAACATCTTCTTCTCGATCACCGTGCGCAGCTTCTCGTAGCTCGTCCACAACGGGTTGTTGCCGGCATTGTTGGCACGGGCGCGCAGCACGAAGTTGACGATCTCGTTGCGGAAGTCCTTCGGGTTGGCGATGCCCGCCGGCTTCTCGATCTTCTCGAGCTCGGCGTTCAACGAGCCCCGGTCGAACACCTCGCCGGTGTCCGTGTCACGGTACTCCTGGTCCTGGATCCAGTAGTCGGCGTAGGTCACGTAGCGGTCGAAGATGTTCTGGCCGTACTCGGAGTAGCTCTCGAGGTAGGCGGTCTGGATCTCCTTGCCGATGAACTCGGCGTAGCGCGCCGCCAGGAACTCCTTGATGAAGCCGAGGTACTTCTGCTCGGTCTCGGTGGGGAACTGCTCGCGCTCGATCTGCTGCTCCAGCACGTACATCAGATGCACCGGGTTCGCTGCGACTTCCGACGAGTCGAAGTTGAACACCTTGGACAGGATCTTGAAGGCAAAGCGCGTCGAGATGCCGCTCATGCCCTCATCGACGCCGGCGTAGTCGCGGTACTCCTGGTAGCTCTTGGCCTTGGGATCGGTGTCCTTGAGGCTCTCACCGTCATAGACCAGCGCCTTGCTGAAGAGCGAGGAGTTCTCCGGCTCCTTCAGGCGCGACAGCACCGCGAACTGCGCCATCATCTTCAACGTGCCGGGCGCGCACTTCGCCTCGCTGAGCGAGGAGCCTCGAATCAGCTTGTCGTAGATCTTGATCTCTTCAGTGATGCGCAGGCAGTACGGCACCTTGACGATGTAGATGCGGTCGAGGAAGGCTTCGTTGTTCTTGTTGTTGCGGAAGGTCTTCCACTCGCTCTCGTTGCTGTGCGCGAGGATGATGCCGTCGAAGGGGATCGCGCCGAAACCCTCGGTCCCCTTGTAGTTGCCTTCCTGGGTCGCCGTCAGCAGCGGGTGCAGCACCTTGATCGGCGCCTTGAACATCTCGACGAACTCGAGCAGACCCTGGTTGGCCAGGCACAGGCCGCCGGAGTAGCTGTAGGCGTCGGGATCGTCCTGTGCATAGGTCTCGAGCTTGCGGATGTCGACCTTGCCGACCAGCGAGCTGATGTCCTGGTTGTTCTCGTCGCCCGGCTCGGTCTTGGCCACGCCGACTTGCTTCAGGATCGACGGATAGCGCTTCACGACTCTGAACTGTCGGATGTCGCCGCCGTACTCGTCGAGCCGTTTCACGGCCCAGGGCGACAGGATGCGGTTCAAATAGCGCCGCGGGATGCCGTATTCCTTCTCCAGGATGGGGCCGTCCTCGGCCATGTCGAACAGGCCGAGCGGCGATTCGTTCACCGGCGAGCCCTTGATGGCGTAGAACGGCACTTCCTGCATCAGGTGCTTCAGCCGTTCGGCGATCGAACTCTTGCCGCCGCCCACCGGTCCCAGCAGATAGAGGATCTGCTTCTTCTCCTCGAGCCCCTGCGCCGCGTGGCGGAAGTAGGAGACGACCTGTTCGATCGAATCTTCCATGCCGTAGAACTCGGCGAAGGCCGGATAGCGCTTGATCACCTTGTTCGCGAACAGGCGCGACATGCGCGGATCGTTGCGGGTGTCCACGAGTTCGGGTTCGCCGATGGCCTTGAGCATGCGCTCGGCCGCCGTGGCATAGGCCACCGGCTCACGCCGGCAGATGTCGAGGTACTCCTCGAGCGTGAACTCTTCCTCGCGGCTGCGCTCGTAGCGCGCTGCAAAGCTGCTGATCACATCCATCACGTCCTCCGTTCCAGATTCGGGAGGCGGCGTCGCCACGTGGTCGGCCTGTCACCGGAGAGATCTCGGCTGGCCACTGTGCAGCGCTGCCTGCGGTTATCGATCAAGCGGTCTCGACGATCATGCATCCTTGTCTGGTGCGACGACAACAATACGAGGCACTTTCCGGGTCAATTGCAGGAATCGAGCCCTGCCACCGACTGTGCAAATAGCATGCCCCTTTCCGCCGCAATCCGCCAGTCATGGCGTGGGAGCCTGCCGCGGGGAAGTGGTTCCCCGATGAACGTGACGGCGCATGCCCGTTCAACGCCCGAGTGCGGGCAACGGTTCACCGTGCGCGGCGCACGCGCAAGACGCCTGCGAACACGCGCCAGCGGCCGCCCTCAGCCAGCGGCCGGACCGCGCAGCTTGTCGAGCAGTCCCGACAACTCGTCGAGCGAGCCGAAGGCGATGGCCACCTCGCCCTGCTCGCCGCGCTTGCTGCGCTTCTTGACGCGGATCTCGACCGCCGCCGTCAGAACGTCGGCCAACTCTTCCTCCAGACGCACGATGTCACGCGACTTGGCCTGCTGGCCGCGCAACAGCTGTGTCTGGCGACCACCGGCCGTCGCGCGAGCCACCAGCTTCTCGGCTTCGCGCACCGTCAGCTTCTTCGCGGCAATCTCGTGAGCCGCGGTCACCTGCTGGGCCCGCTCGAGCACCAGCAAGGCCCGTGCATGCCCCATGTCGAGGTCGCCGGCCATCAGCATCTGCTGCACCGGCTCGGCCAGGTTGAGCAGCCGCAGCAGGTTGCTCGCGGCGCTGCGTGAACGGCCGACCGCCTGCGCGGCCTGCTCGTGCGTCAGACCGAATTCGTCGGTCAGACGCCGCAGGCCCTGCGCCTCCTCGAGCGGATTCAGGTCCTCGCGCTGCATGTTCTCGATCAGCGCCATGACCGCGGCCGACTCGTCGGACACGTCCTTCACGAGCACCGGCACCTCGCTCAGACCGGCCAGCTTGGCAGCCCGGCTGCGGCGTTCGCCGGCGATGATCTCGTAGCGGCCGAGCGCGGCTTCGCCGACCGGGCGGACGAGGATCGGCTGCATCACGCCCTGGCTGCGGATGCTTTCGGCCAGCTCGTAGAGCGAACCTTCGTCCATGCGCGTGCGCGGCTGGTACTTGCCTGCCTGCAGCTGGCTCAGCTTCAGTGTCGTGGGCAGGCCGTCGCCGGCCGGCTGCGCTGGTGCGTCCTGTGCCTTGGGCCCGAGCAGCGCTTCGAGGCCGAGGCCGAGGCCCTTGGGTTTCTTGGTGACCATGTCGATCATTCTCACCGAGCCGGCCACCGTCGGCGCATCGCGTGCGGCGTGGGGCTCAGCCCGTGCGCAGCGCGATCAGCAGTTGATGACCCGCATCCCAGTCGCCCAGGCCGGATTCGCTGTTGAGGTGGCCGACCGCTCCGGCCACGACCAGGGTCGCGCCCCAGTCCTGCGCCATCGTGCCGGCGCGCTGCGGGGCGCAGTACGGATCATCGGTGCTGATCACCACCGTGGCTGCAAACGGCAGGCGCCGGCGCGGCACCGGTCGCCAGGAATGGAGCTGCGGCGGCATGTCTTCGCGCTCGGTGTCGGGGGGGCCGACGAGCAGCGCGCCGCGCACGCGGTCAGCCTGCTGCGTGTGTGCAGCCCAGGCGGCGACCAGCTGGCAACCCAGGCTGTGGGCGACGAGCCAGCACGGCTGCGGGGCCGCCAGCAGCACCTCCTCGAGGCGGGCCATCCAATCGCCTCGGCGCGGCCACTGCCAGTCGTCCTGTTCGACGCGGCGGTAGCCGTGGCGCCGCTCCCAGCGCGTCTGCCAGTGGTCGGCATCGGAGTTCTGCCAACCAGGCAGCACCAGCACGGAGGAGGAGGTGTCGGGCATGCTCGACCCTCAGCGCAGACTGGCGAGGCGCTTCACCATCTCGTTGGCGAACTGCACAAAGGCCTGGGCGCCCTTCGACTGCCCGTCGAACACGACGCCCGGCACGCCGTAGCTCGGCGCTTCGGCCAGGCGCACGTTGCGCGGGATCACGGTGTCGAACACCTTGTCGCCGAAGTGCGCCTTGAGCTGCTCGCTCACCTGCTGCTGCAGCGTGATGCGCGGATCGAACATCACGCGCAGCAGACCGATGATCTGCAGCGAGGGGTTGAGGTTGGCGTGCACCTGCTTGATGGTGTTCACCAGGTCGGACAGGCCTTCGAGCGCGAAATACTCGCACTGCATCGGCACCACCACGCCGTGCGCCGAGCACAGGCCGTTGAGCGTCAGCAGGCTCAACGAAGGCGGGCAATCGATCAACACGAAGTCGTACTCACCGTCGACGGCGGCCAGCGCGGTCTTGAGCCGCTGGTCGCGGCGTTCGAGGGCCACCAGCTCGACTTCGGCGCCCGCCAGCTCGCGGTTGGCGCCGAGGACGTCGTAGCCGCCCTTCTCGGAGCGGCGGCGCGCCTCGGCGATCGAGGCGGATTCGAGCAGCACATCGTAGACCGAGAGCTCCAGCGTGCGCTTGTCGATGCCCGAGCCCATGGTGGCGTTGCCCTGGGGGTCGAGGTCGACGACCAGCGTGCGCTGGCCGATCAGCGCGAGGCCAGCGGCCAGGTTGACGGTGGTGGTCGTCTTGCCGACGCCGCCCTTTTGGTTCGCGATGCAGAAGATCTTGGCCATGACTCAGCCGCCGAGGGCGACAGGAACGCCCACCGCGCGGGCTGCGCGGCCGAGGGCAGGGTCCAGCGTCGCAAGCGGCAGGCCGCGGCGCTGGGCGAGGTCGAGGTAGAGCGCGTCGCAGGTGCTGAGGCCGCGGTCGCGGGCCAGATCCAGCACTTCGTGCCGCATGCGCTGCGGCACGCCGGCTTCGGTCTCTATCGGCAGCTCGTCGAGCAACGCCACGATCTCGGCGACACGCCCCTTCGTGGTGCGGCCACGCCGCTCGGCGAGCAGCAGGATCTGCGTGACTTCGGCGTGCCAGATCTCCGGCACCACGGCGCCGTGGCGGGCCACCTCGAGCGCGAGTTCACGGGACGCCGGCGTCTGCGCATCGGCGGACAACCACGCCAGCGCGGCCGAGGCATCGAGCACGACCGCCGCCATCAATGCGGCTCCTCGCCGTGCAGGGCCCGCCAGTCGCGCCCCAGCGCCAAGTCACCGCCGATCTGCAGCAGACGTTCCGCCGCTGCTTGCGCATCGGCGGCCGATCGGGCGATCGGCAGCAGCCGCGCCACGGGTCGACCGTGCCGCGTGATCACGATCTCTTCGCCGCGCTCGACGCGCTCGAGCAAGGCCGATAAGTGAGTCTTCGCCTCGAACGCTCCGACGCTGGTGGATCGCATGGTGAGAGTTTCAACCAGTTTTTAGACTGGTCTTATTTTCCAGACGCACACCAGAAGCGTCAAGTGCGCACCGACGGGCCAGGTCCGCACGCTTCAAGGCGGCGCGGTTGGGGCAGTGTGGGTGTGTCGCTCGAGCCGCGTCAGATCGAAACCCTGCTCAGCCAGGCTCGCTCGCACAGCGCGGTCATCGCCGTCGGAGAGATTGGGCGTCCGAGACAGCACCCAGAGATACTCGCGGGTCGGTTCGCTGACCAGCGCGTACCGACTCCCCGGACCCAGGGCCAGCACCCAGTAGTCGCCCCAGCCGACCGGCAGCCACCGGATCAGCGCCGGCAGGAAGCTCACCCGCAGCTGTGCCGGCATCAGCAGCCCCTCGGCGATGCGGCCCACCGGCTGCGCCACCCCGCGGATCGATTCGGTACGCCCCTCGGCATTCCGGCACTGGTTGGTCACTTCAACCTCGCCCTGTTCGAGCAGTCGGTAGGTGGCGCGGGTATCACTGACGCACTGACGCTGGAAACGATTCGGGTACCAGGCGACCTGGTACCAGGTGCCCATGTAGGCAGACACCTCCAGGCTCGGCAGTGCCTGGACGGTCGGGAGCCATGGCGGCGAAGCGTCGCCCGCGTGCGTGCTGCTCAAGGCCAAGCCAAGAATCAGCGGCCAGAGACGGCGATGAACTTGCACTTCAGCCTTTCGATGCATCCAGACGATGCAGCGCTCGGCATCCAGCCAGGCACCTGCAAGGGTTCCACGTGAAACACCTCGATCGACGACGGCAAGACTGCCATTTCCTCGTGCGGGACCTGACCCTTCATCGCCATCCACACACCGTCGGGCGCAAGCGCCGCCTCGGTGAGCGTGACAAAGTCGGCCAGCGAGGCGAAGGCGCGGGAGGTGATCACGTCGAAATTGCTCGACGCCAAGGATTCCACCCGGGCATGCAGCGCCTGGAAATGCGTCAGCCCAAGCTCCACCCCCACCTGCCGGATGAAGCTGGCCTTCTTCGAGACCGTGTCTACACAGCTGACATGGATTTCCGGGCAAGCGACCGCAATCGTCACACCGGGCAGTCCTGCCCCGCTGCCGACATCGAGCAACGCGATCGCCGTCGCTCGTGTTTGCCGTCGCAGCGGCGCGACGACCGCCAAGCTGTCGAGCAGGTGCTGGGTCAGCATCTGCGCCGGCTCGCGCACCGCGGTGAGGTTGTAGACCCGGTTCCAGCGGTCGATCAGCGCCAGGTGCTGCAGCAGTTGCTGTTGCTGCATCGCTGTCAGCGCGAGTCCCAGCGCCTGCGCGCCCTGCTCCAGTCCTTGCGCCAGCGCCTTTGCGTCGAAAGGGGCCACCGTCATGCGGCCGCGCTGCCCGGCTCGGCAGCATCGGCGCCGAAGCCGCGATGGCGGCCCTTCTTCAAGTGGATCAGCAGCAGGGAGATCGCCGCCGGCGTCACGCCCGAGACGCGTGCGGCTTGCCCCAGCGTTTCAGGGCGCAGCGCCTGGAGCTTCTGGCGGACCTCGTGGCTCAGCGCCGCGACCTGTCGGTAATCGAGCGACTCCGGCAGCTTGACGTCTTCATACTGCGCCGCGCGCTCGACCTGTTCGTTCTGCTTGTCGATGTAGCCGGCGTACTTGGTCGCGATCTCCAGTTGCTGGATCACGGCGTCGGCCAGAGCCGGCCCCCACTCGTTGCGCAACGCCGCCCGCGACCAGGCTGCGGCGGCCGGATCGTCGGCCTGCCGCCCCTCACTCCGCCTTGCGTGGGCGATCTGCGCGACCTCGGCCACCGCGTCGAAGTCGACCCCCGGTCGGCGCAGCAGGTCGACCAGTGCGTACTCGTGCTCCAGCGCTTTGCCGACCAGACGCTCGGCGTCGGCCGCTGGCAGCAGCGCGGCATTCACCCAGGTGGACTTCAGGCGCTCGGTTTCACGTGAAACAGCATCTCGCTTGCGGTTGAACGCCGCCCAGCGTTCGTCGTCGACCAGGCCCATCTCGCGCCCGGCGTCGGTCAGCCGCAGGTCGGCGTTGTCTTCCCGCAGTTGCAAGCGGAACTCCGCGCGGCTGGTGAACATGCGATAGGGCTCGGTCACGCCTTTCGTGATGAGATCGTCGACCAGCACGCCCAGATAGGCCTGGTCGCGCCGGGGCAGCCAGGCGTCGAGCTCCTGCACCTGCCGCGCCGCGTTGACGCCGGCGAACAGCCCCTGCGCCGCCGCCTCCTCGTAGCCGGTTGTGCCGTTGATCTGGCCGGCGAAGAACAGGCCGCCGATCGCCTTGGTCTCGAAGCTCGACTTCAGCCCGCGTGGATCGAAGTAGTCGTACTCGATCGCATAGCCGGGCCGCAGGATGTGCGCCTGTTCCAGCCCGGACATCGAGCGCAGCGCCGCGAGCTGGATATCGAAGGGCAGCGAGGTGGAGATGCCGTTCGGGTAGAACTCGTGCGTGCTCAACCCTTCGGGCTCCAGGAAGATCTGGTGCGAGGTCTTGTCGGCGAAGCGGTTCACCTTGTCCTCGATGCTGGGGCAGTAGCGCGGCCCCACCCCTTCGATCACGCCGGTGAACATCGGGCTGCGGTCGAAGCCGCTGCGGATGATCTCGTGGGTGCGTTCGCTGGTGTGGGTGATCCAGCATGGCAGCTGCCGCGGGTGCATCGCCGCATCGCCCATGTAGCTGAACACCGGGACCGGATCGGCATCGCCCGGCTGTTCCAGCAACCGCTCGAAGTCGATCGTGCGACCATCGATGCGCGGCGGCGTGCCGGTCTTCAGCCGACCCTGCGGCAGCTGCAATTCCTTGAGCCGGGCCGACAGGCTCTGCGCCGGCGGATCGCCGGCACGCCCGGCCGCATAGTTCTGCAAACCGACGTGAATACGACCGTCGAGAAAGGTGCCCGCCGTCAGTACCACAGCCTTGCTACGAAAGCGAACGCCTACTTGCGTCACGGCACCTGTCACGCGGTCGCCCTCGACGATCAGGTCATCGACCGCCTGCTGGAACAGCCACAGCCGCGGCTGGTTCTCGAGCCGGCGGCGGATGGCCGCCTTGTAGAGCACACGATCGGCCTGCGCCCGCGTGGCACGCACCGCCGGACCCTTGGAACCATTCAGGATGCGGAACTGGATGCCCGCCTCGTCGGTCGCCAGGGCCATCGCACCACCAAGCGCGTCGATTTCCTTGACGAGATGTCCCTTGCCGATGCCACCGATCGACGGGTTGCAGCTCATCTGCCCCAACGTCTCGATGTTGTGCGTGAGCAGCAGCGTTGCACAGCCCATCCGCGCCGCGGCGAGCGCCGCCTCGGTGCCAGCATGGCCGCCACCGACGACGATCACGTCGAATTCCTGGGGATAGAGCATCGGGGCTTTCGGGGCCGGAGCCGGCCGGAAAAGCCACAATTTTAAGCAGCCCGATCCCGTCCGTCACCGCGTGGGGACGCCTCGGGGCGCCGGGCCGACGACAATCCGCCGATGGATTGCCGACCCGCCTGTGCCGCCTGCTGCATCGCGCCGTCGATCTCGACGCCCCTGCCCGGCCACCCGCAGGGCAAGCCGGCCGGCGTCGCCTGCGCGCAGCTGGATGTTGACCTGCGCTGCCGGCTGTTCGGACGGCCCGAGCGGCCAGCGGTGTGTGGCTCGCTGCAGCCGTCGGCCGAGATGTGCGGCGCGCGCCGCGAGCACGCGCTGCGCTGGCTGGCGTGGCTGGAAACAGCCACCGCCACCACCAGCTGAAGCGGATCGCCGCTCAGGCCGCCGTCGCAGGCGCCGCCGCTTGCCCGCGGAGCCGGGCCCGCCAAGCTTTCCAACGCGGCGAATCCCAGGCCTTGTCGAAGAAGTAATGCGCCACCGTGTTCACCAGCGGTTCGACAAAGGTGATGGCCCCAGCGATGGCCACATTGCCCGTCAAGGCATAGCTCACGCCGAAGGCGATGCCCAGGTGCATCACGCCGAAGCTTGCAGTCTTGGCCATGGTGTTATCGCTATCGAAAATAAATCCTGATAGCGAAAAATACACCGATCGCCGTGATTCACCAATCGTGCGGCTCGATCGCCGGGATAGCCAGGCTCACCCAGGCGCACGTTCGGCGGCCTGCAAGGCCTGCAGGAATTCGCGTCGCCAACGGTGCACGTCGTGCTCGCGAACACCTGCGAGCAAGGCCTGATGCCGCTCCACCCGCTCGGACAGCGGCATCCGCAGCGCGCGCTGCACCGCACCCGCGGTGGCGCCGATGTCGTATGGATTGACCAGCAGGGCCGCGCGCATCTGCTCGGCCGCACCGGCAAAGCGGGACAGCACCAGCACGCCGGGGTCGGCGGCGTCCTGCGCCGCGACGAACTCCTTGGCCACTAGGTTCATGCCGTCGCGCAGCGGCGTGACCAGGGCCACGCGCCCGGCGCGGTACAGCCCCGGCAGCCGTCGCCGCGCCAGCGTGCGGTGGATGTAGCGCACCGGCATCCAGTCGAGTTCGCCGTACTCGCCGTTGATCTGCCCCGACAGACCCTCGAGCTCGCGGCGGATGTCCTCGTAGCTCTCCACGCCCTCGCGCGTCGGTGTGGCCACCTGGATCAAGGTCGCGCTGTTGCGATTCTCGGGGTAGTCGGCCAGCAGCCGATGGAAAGCGCGCAGGCGCTGCGGCAGGCCCTTGGAGTAATCGAGCCGGTCGACCCCGATCAACAGCTGACGCAGCGGGTACTGGCTGCGCAGTGTCTCGCGCGTCTCGATCGACTCCGGCGTCTGCGCCAGGGCCTGGAACTCGTCGACGTCGATGCCGATCGGGAAGGCCCGCGCACAAACCTGTTGGCCGAAGGCGCGGTACTGGTCACGGCCCAGGCGCTCGGCCCCAGCCTCCATCTCGACATAGCGGGCGAAGTGGGCCACGTCGGCCTCGCTCTGCAGCCCGATCAGGTCATAGGCGAACAGCGAGCGCATCAGCATGTCGTGCGCCGGGATTGCCGCCATCACCAGCGGCGGCGGCATCGGGATGTGCAGGAAGAAGCCGATGCGCTGACGGCAGCCGAGAGCGCGCAACTCGGCCGCCAGCGGGATCAGATGGTAGTCGTGCACCCAGATGATGTCGTCCGGCTTCAGCAGCGTGCTCAGCTTGCGGGCGAACAGCCGGTTGACGCGCTGATAGCCTTCGAAATACCCGTCGTCGAACTGCGCCAGATCGAGCCGGTAGTGAAACACGGGCCACAGCACCCGGTTCGAGTAGCCGGCGTAATAGGCCGCGTGGTCGTCGCTGCCGAGGTCGAGCGTCGCGAGCGTGACCTTCCCCGACGGCTGCAGGTGCAGATCGCCCTCGCCGCGAGCGCCGCCGGCCACCACCTTGCCGCTCCAGCCGAACCACAGGCCACCGCTCTCGGAGAGCGCATCGCCCAATGCGACGGCCAGCCCGCCGGCGGCCGCCTTGCGCGGGTCACCGATCCGGTTGGACACCACCACCAACCGAGACGTCATCGCGTGAGCCCTGCTCGCATCAGATCACCGTGTCCCAGGGCGCCGACAGACGCATTGCGGCATTGATGATGCCGACCATCGAATAGGTCTGCGGGAAGTTGCCCCACAGCTCGCCGGTGCGCGGGTCGGTGTCTTCCGAAAGCAGGCCCAGTGCATTGCGCGACGCGAGCATGGATTCGAAGATCTGACGGGCCTGCTCGCGCCGGCCGATGCGCACCAACGCGTCGATGCGCCAGAAGGCGCAGATGTTGAAGGCCGTCTCAGGTTTGCCGAAGTCGTCGGCCGCCTCGTAGCGACGCATGTAGGGGCCATCGCACAGATGGACCTCCAGCGCGTCGACCGTCGCGACGAAGCGCGGGTCCATCGGGTCGATGAAGCCCACTTCGGCCATCAGCAGCACGCTGGCATCGAGATCCTCGCCACCCAGGCTCTCGGCGAAGGCCTGGCGCTTGTCGCTCCAGGCTTCGCGCAGCACGCGCTCACGGATCGCCGCGGCCCGGCCGCGCCAGTGGGCGTCCCGCTCGGGCAGGCCCAGACGGGTGGCGATCTTCGCCAGCCGATCGCAGGCCGCCCAGCACATCAGCGCCGACGAGGTGTGCACCCGCGCGCGCGTGCGCAGCTCCCACATTCCCGCATCGGGCTGGTCGTGCACCAGCCAGGCCTGCTCGCCCACCGCCTCGAGCCGCACGAAGTCGTCGGCGTCAGCGCGGCGGAACAGCCGCAGATCATGGAAGGACTGCGACGCCCCGAGCAGCACGTTGCCGTACACGTCGTGCTGCGCGTGCGTGTGCGCCTGGTTGCCGCGCCGCACCGGACCCATGCCGCGGTAGCCGCGCAGATGCGGGAGTTCTTCCTCGGGCAGATCCTTCTCGAGGCCCAGGCCGTACAGCGGCTGGATGAAGCCCCCGCGCGCGTCGCGCACCACGTTGTGCAGCCAGCGCAGGTAGTCCTCCATCGTCTCCAGTTCGGACAGGCTGTTGAGCGCCCGCACCACGAAAAAGGCGTCACGCAGCCAGCAGTACCGGTAATCCCAGTTGCGGCCGCTGCCCGGCGCCTCGGGCAGACTGGTGGTCATCGCCGCGACGATCGCGCCGGTCTCGTCGAACAGGCACAGCTTGAGCGTGATCGCGGCGCGGATGACGGCCGCCTGCCATTCCAGCGGCAGGGCCAGCCGGCGGGTCCAGGTGCGCCAGTAGAGCGAGGTGAGTTCCTCGAAATCGCGCGCCACCTCGGCCGCGCCACGCTCCAGCGTCTCGTCGGGGCCGAGCAGCAGGTTCAGCGGCGCCGCCAGCGAGAACCAGGTCTCGTCCTGCACATAGGTGATGGGCGCATCGGTGGTGAGACGCAGCGTCCCGGTCGGGCCGGCGTACCGCAAGTGATGGCTGCCGCGCGCGACCTCCGGCGCGACGCGCCCCCAGTCGGCACGAGGCCGCAGGCTGACGCGCACGCGCGGATGGCCCTGCAGCGGATGCACCCGCCGCACCAGCATCGCGGGCCGGAAGGTGCGGTCGCGGCTGAGGAAGCGCGGTGCGAAATCGGTGATCTCGATCACATCGCCGTCGGCACTGAACAGCCGCGTGCGCAAGATGGCGGTGCCTTCGTCGTAGGCCTGCTCGCTGCGCACGAAGTTCTCGATCTCGATGCACCAGCTGCCGTCGGCCGGCCACGCGTCGGGCGTGTCGATCAGCGCGTGGAAGGTCGGGTCGCCGTCGAAGCGCGGCAGGCAGCACCAGACGATGCGGGCCTCGCGGTCGATCAGCGCGCTGATCGCGCAGTTGCCGACCAGACCCAGCTCGAGCGAAGCCGCTGCGCTCACCGGGCGACCTCCAGCGCGACGGGATATGCCGGCTGGGGCAGCGCCGCCTGCAGCCACAACCGCACCGCCTCGGGGCCACCCAGACGGAACTGGGCACCGCTCGGCCCGTCACCCACCTTGATGCCGATGCCGCCGACCGCCTGCACGGCGGCGAAGCCGTCCTCGTCGGTCGCATCGTCGCCGACGAACACGGGCTGCCGCCCGGCGAACGCCGGATGCGCCAGGAACTCGCTCACCGCGTTGGCCTTGGTCGCGCCGCGCGGCTTGACCTCGACCACGCACTTGCCGAGCAGCACGGTCAGCTCGGCGTGCGGGCGTGCGGCGGCCAGCATCATGCGGGCGCACATGTCGCCCAGATGCGGCGCGTCGCGATAGTGCAGGGCCAGTGCGCCCGGCTTGCGCTCGAGCCGCAGGTCGGGCGTGCGTGCCACCAGACGTTCGACGCGGTGAATCAGGGTGTCCGGCAGGCCGCCGGCGAGCCGGCGCGTCGGCCCGTCGCCATCGCGACGCTCGACGCCGTGCACGCCTGCCGCCGGCAGTCGCAGCGGCGCAAGCCAGGCATCGAGTTCGCTGAGCGGGCGTCCGCTGACGAGGGCCAGTGCCCCGCCGAGCAGCGCGTGCAGCTGCTGCAAGGTCGGCACCAGCCAGGCACCGACCTCGATGCCGTCGGGCCGCGGGGCGATCGGTACCAGGGTTCCGTCGAAATCGAGGAACAGGGCGGCGCGCGGATCGAGCGCCGGAGGGCGCAGGGCATCTTCCATGACAAAGCGTACCCTAGCAAAGTCGCGGCCCGGCACGACCGCATCGGCGGCAGAGCCGCAGCGGGCCGCTGCGGCTTTCGGTCAGTTGCCCGGCTCGGACTGCTGCGTGTTCGGCACGCTGCGCAGGTCCTGCGCGACGCGCCCCTGCTGGAGCACGATCACGCGGGCCGCCGCCGCGATGGTCTCGGGCCGGTGGGCGACGATCACGCGCGTGATGTCGAGCCCGCGGATGGCCTGGTTGACCTGCCGCTCCCGCTCGACATCGAGTGCGCTCGTCGCCTCGTCGAGAAACAGGATGCGAGGTTGCTTGTACAGCGCACGGGCCAGCAGGATGCGCTGGCGCTGACCACCGGACAGGCTGGCGCCCATGTCGCCGATCAGCGTGTGGTAACCCATCGGCAGCGCGTCGATCTCGTCGTTCACGCAGGCCAGCCGGGCGCACTGCTCGACCCAGGCGGCATCGGCATCCACGTCGAAGAACGAGATGTTGTCGGCAATTGACCCGGCGAACAGCTGGTCGTCCTGCATCACGGTGCCGATCATGGCGCGCCAGCGGCCGAGCCCCAGCTGCGACAGCGGCAGGCCTCCGATGCGGATCTCGCCGGCGGCGGGCGCGTGGATGCCGAGCATCAGCTTGAGCAGCGTGGTCTTGCCGCAGCCCGACGGTCCGACGATCGCCACCGCCTCGCCGGGCTCGATGTGCAGGCTGCAGCCCTTCAGCACGTCGGGCTCGGTATCCGCGTAGCGGAAGCTCACGTCGCGCAGCTCGATGCGCGGTGCGAGGTCGCGCGCCGCGTGCAGGCCCTCGCCCTGCGCCTCGGGCGCCGCCAGCACGATGTCGGCCAGGCGCTCGCCTTGCAGCCGCAGCATCTTCAGCTCGATCGCCTTGTCGATCAGACCGCTGACGCGCTGCGCGAACTGCTCCTTGAAGGCCAGGAACGCGAACAGCATGCCCACGGTGAACTGCTGATCCATCACCAGCAGCGCGCCGATGCCGATGACGGCGATGCGCTCGACGCCGAACACCAGCTTGTTGAGCACGGCGAAGGCGAGCTCGAGCTTCTTGATCGCGATGTCGGCGTTCATCGCGTCGACCACCAGGTTCATGAAGCGAGCGCGGCGCTCGTCCTGGCGATTGAACAGCTTGATCGCCTGCACGCCGCGCAGCGATTCGAGAAAATGCGTCGAGCGCTTCGCATCGTGCACGATCGCCTCTTCGGTCGCGTCGCGCAGCGGCGTGAAGAAGGCCCAGCGCAGCAGCGCGTAGAGCGCCACCGCGCCGATCGCGATGGCCGTCAATGTGGCGCTGTAGACCCACATCATCACCAGCGTGGCAACCACCAGCAGCCCGTCGAGCATGGCCTCGATGAAGCTGGTGGTCAGCGTCTGCTGGATCTTCTGCACCGCGCCGAAACGCGACATCACGTCACCGGCATGGCGCTTCTCGAACCACTCGACCGGCAGGCGCATCAGGTGTGCGAACACATTGCCCAGCCATTGCAGGTTGAGCGTGCTCGACAGGTAGAGCACCGCCCAGGACCGCAAGGCACCGGTGGCCACCTGAATCACCACGAGCAAGCCGAAGCCGATCACCAGCGTGAGCAGCAGGTCGCGGTCGGCGCTGAGCAGCGCGCCGTCGACCACCCACTGCAGGAAGAACGGCGCCAGCAGCATGAAGACCTCGAGCGCGAGCGCGAGCGCGAACACCTGCGCCAGCGAGCGCTTCAGGCCCCGCACCGGGCCGAGCAGCTGCCGCAGGCTGACGTGCTGGCGTTCGGTGCGGGGCTCGAAGCCTGTGCCGGGCATCAGCTCCAGCACCACGCCGGTGAAGTGGCGCGAGACCTCGGCCAGCGGCAGCCGCCGCACCCCGTGCGCCGGATCGTGGATGACGGCAACGCCTCGCTGCACCTTCGCCAGCACCACGAAGTGGTTCAGGTCCCAGTGCAGGATGCAGGGCAACTGCAGCTGCGAAAGATGCGCGAGCTCCGCGCGCAGCGGCCGTGCATTGAGCTGGAGTTGCCCCGCCATCGCCACCAGGTCGGCCAGCGTCACGCCCTTCAAGGACAGCGAGAAGCGCTGCCTCAAGCTCGGGAGGTCGCTGCGATGGCCGTGGTGCGAAGCCACCATGGCGAGGCAGGCCAGGCCGCACTCCGCCGCCTCGGTCTGCAGGATCATCGGCAGGCGCGGCGCGCCGAAGCCCATGCGCAAGGCGTTCGCCATCGTTGCCGGACGGTCAGGTGCGGCCCGCCGCCACACGGCCGGTCAGGCCGAGCAGCGGTTCGAACAGCCATTCGATCAGGCGGCGCCGGTCGAGCTCGACGTCCGCCTCCAGCTGCATGCCGGCCGACAGGGCCTGCTGCTGCCCGTAGGCCGGCACGCTCTGCCGATCGAGCGCCACCGTGATGCGGTACAGCGGCTCGCCGCTGACAGTGGAATAGTTCGCCACGCCGGCCAGCGGCACGCCGGCGAGCTCGGCCGACTGCAGCGGCGTGCGCGACACCTGCAGCACGTGGCCCGTCTGATGGCCGAACTTCTGGTACGGATAGGCTTGGTAGCGCAGCAGGACGGTCTGGTCCGGCCGCACGAAGCCGAGCGCGCTGGACGGCGCATACAGATGGGCCTGTAGCCGCGCATCCGACGGCACCAGGCTTGCCAACGCGGCGGCGGGGGACACGGATTGCCCCGGATCGGCCAGCACCGCACCCAGAACGCCGTCCGAAGGTGCTCGCACGACGATGCGCTGCCGCGCCTCGGTCTCCGCGGCCTCCTGGGCCACGGTGGCGAGGTCGCGTTCCAGCTCGCCGGTCGCCACCTGGGCGCGCAATGGCAGCTCACGCCGCTGCACTTCCAGCGCCCCGATCTCCCGCAACTGGGTCGCGCGCTGCCTCTCCAGGCCCTGCAGTTGCGCCTGCACCGCCAGTACCTCCTCCGACTTGGCCTGCACTTGGGCCGACGAAATGAAGTTGTCGGCCCGCAGCGACTCGAGCCGGGCCATCGCCTGCTCGGCCAGCACCAGGCGCTGGCGGTGCAATTGCGTCTCGACCTGGAGTTGGGCGAGCTCGCCACGCCGGTCGGCGATCTGGCGCTCCAGCGCGATCCGCTGCGCTTCGAGCAGGGCCGCCTGCTGCTGCACCGCACCCTGAAGGCTGCGCTCCTTGACCGCCAGGCTGCGCTGCACCGAGGCCTGGGCATCGCCGCTGGCGGTCGAGCGATCGACCGACAAAACGAACAGCGCGTCGCCGCGACGCACCGTCTGCCCCTCCTGGGCGTGGCGCTCCAGCACCGTCGCCGCTTCCGGCGGCAGCAGGCGGATCACGCCCTGGTCGGGCACCAGCACGCCCGCGACGCGCGCTTTGCGGGTGTACTCACCAACGTAGAGGTAAGTGACCACTGCCACGGCGACACCCACCGCACAGACAGTCAGCAGGGAAAGCGACAGAGGCCGTATGAGCTGGATGCCTCCCAGCCAAGCATGCTGGCGGGCATCGACTGCTTCGGACCTGAAAAGGGGCGACACCACGATCTAGCCCGCCGTCACAACGAGCGTATGGTGACAACCCCTCAAGCTTGCGACAGCCGCTGGGCGTCGCAAGCCACCCTCATCACCAGGTGTTTTTCGGCGCGGGCACGCGCGCACCCCCGCTGATTTGGCGCAGCTGGCCGGCATCGAGCGGCTGCGGCGCGGTCTGCGGTTCTGCCGACTTCTGCTGGACACGCTTGGTGGCCTTGACACGGGAAAAGCGCTCGGTGAACTGGCGGACGATCTGCATGGCTGCTCCTGGCTGGACCGGTAGGCACCGCCGCGGCGGTGAATTGGTCAGATTGAAGCAGCCCCCACGAACAAGGGATACTGAAAACTCTTACAGGGTCAAGGGCAAACCCTAGCGGCAGAACGCAGCGGCACCTAGCGGAGCAATCCCAACCGCAAGGCCTTGAGCACGGCCTGGTGCTTGTTCGTGCAGGCCAGTTTGTGCATCGCATTGTTGATGTGCAGCACCGCCGTCCGCTCCGAGATGCCCATGATGGAGCCGACCTCCCAGGCGGTCTTGCCGTCCATCGTCCAGCGCAGGCTGTCCAGTTCGCGGGGCGTGAGTTTCGGCCGCTCGAGCTGCAGGCGCTCCGGCACCAGCACCCGCATCGCCGTGTCCTGGGCATGCACCGCGAACAGCTGCAGGTCGGCGACGAGGCGCGTCACTTCGCCGCGGTCCTTCGGCAAGGCCTGGTCGCGATCCACCCCGATCACAAAGTGCCGGCCTTCGGGCATGTGCAACGCCAGGCAGATCCCGGTGCGAAAGCCGAACCGCGCCTGCGCCTCCCACATGCTGCCTTGACCGGCAGACACATAGGTGCTCTGGTCCCAGATGATCGGCACACTCTGCCGCTTGCAATGCTGCATCACCGGGTCGAGCTGACCGGCCTTGGGATCCTCGATGGCGTCCTTGTAGGCGTCGGGCGCATTGTCGATGGCGACGAATTCGGTATCGCCCACCGGGTGGTCGACCACCGTGATGGCCGACACCGTCTCGAACCCGAGCCGCTTCGCGAAACGCACGACCTCCCCGCGAAACTCATCGCGGTTGCGCGCCTCGAGCACCGATTGAAAGCTGCCCAGCAGCATCCTGTTGTCTATCCCGGTTCTGTCATGAACGACTCGTGACGGAATCGATGTTCCTTCGTTTCCAGCGAGCGTCCCTGAAAAGGTTTACAGCTGCCAACGACCGCCCTGGTCTCCACACTTCCGACCTCTGTAGCAGTTGCCGGGTGCAAGCCCGTTCATATCATGATTCCTGCATGGACCGTCAACGCGTGGCCCTCTGCATTGTGGCAGCCCGGCCGCGATGCGCCGCTGCACTTTGTGCACCTTGGCACGCATGTGTCGACTCGACTGAACAAGGATTGGCCCAGCATGGGCCAGACCGTCTGGGGAGGTCGCGCGGGCGACAGTGCCGCCGGCATTTCCTGGGACTGGATCGAGGTGTCCGAAGGCATCATCGCGATCGCCGACCCGATGATGATGATCACCAACCTGCGACTGCTCGGCAGCGAGGGCGAGGTGCTCACCGCGCACGAGGTGGCACCGCATCTCAACGGCCTGGTGCATCGCCTGCCCTGGCAGGCCGAAGTGAGCCGCGCCCTCGAGCAGACACAGCACACGCTGCCGCGGCCTGCCATGCCGTTCGCCGGCATCACTTCAAAATCGCTGTCGGCCGGAGCGGGCGGCTGGTTGACCTGAGGCCCGCGGGCCCGGGGGCGCGCCGTGGAGGCGACTCAGCCGCGGCGCAGCATCTCGATGTGCGGCATGTCGTCCTCGAGGTAGGGCTCGCCAATGCTGAGGAAGCCCGCTTCCGCGTAGAAGCGTTCGAGCCGCAGCTGCGCCGAGATGCGCAGGCCCTGTCCCGGAAATGCCCCGGTGAGGTGGTCGACCGCGCGCCGTACCAGCGCGCGGCCCACGCCGGTGCCGCGCGCAACCGCCGTGGTCAGCACCCGGCCGAGCGACGGCTCGGCGTACTTCACGCCGGGGTCGACGAGGCGCGCATAGGCAAGCAGCACGCCGTCCGCGCGCCAGGCCGCGAGGTGGGCCGAGTGCTCGTCGACTTCGTCGGCATCCTGGAACACGCAGTCCTGCTCGACGGCGAACACCTGCTGGCGAGCGATGTGGATGCGCTGCAATTCGAGCGGCGACAGTTCATGCAGGCGCGCACAGCGCCAGGAGATTTCGGGAAGCGGATGGTCCATCGCCGCCGATGATGCCCCAGGCGCGCTGGCGCGTCGTCGGGCCGGCTCAGCGCACCGCCGCCGCGCGCAGCCGGCGCGCGATGTAGCCCAGGCACAAGGCCGTCAGCAGCAGGGCCACAGCCAGCGGCGCCAACAGGTCCGTCGCCGACAGGCTGTCACCGCGCAGCACGCGGTTCATCAGCGTGTGCTGTGCCAGGGCCGGCAGCCACACGAACCAGGGCTTCTCGCCGCCCTGATTGAACAGGGTCAGCAGCGGCAGCAGCGACACCGCGAGGATGACCCCCGTGCTGTTGGCCTGCGCTTCCTTGAAGCTCCTGCAGCGGATTGCCACGGCCATCATCGCGGCCGACAGCGACGCCGCCAGCGGTAGCAGCACGAGCAGGAAGCCGAGCGCCTCGCGCGGGCCGAACAGGAACAGTGAACGCAGCGTCTCGCTGCGGATCAGCCACTGGGCGGGCAGGAAGCTCAATACGCTGAGCAGTGCGATCAGCATGCTCACGGCGGCCACGGCCCCCCACTTCCCGATCACCAGCGCCAGCGGCGCGGCCGGGTTCGTCAACAGCGGCTCGAGCGAGCCGCGCTCGCGTTCGCCCGCGGTGGTATCGAGCGCCGCATTCAACGCGCCGTACAGCACGGCCATGATCACGAAGAACGGCAGCAGGCCGGTGAACTGGGCGGCGCGGCTGCGCGTGCTGGCCAAGTCGCGCTCTTCCACATCGATGGCCTGCAACAGGGACCCTGGCACCCCGCGCAGGGCCAGCAACAGCGTGCCGCGCTCGCGGCTGAAGGCATCGAGGAGGCGGGCCAGCCGGCCCACGCCGGCCGCGGCCTGGCGGTTGCTGCTGTCGCTGACCAGCAGCACCTCGGGCGCCTCGCCGGCGGCCAGGCGGCGTTCGAAATCCTCGCCGACCACCAGCACCGGATCGCCGAGCCGCGCGTCGCGCAGGTGCCCCTCGTAATCGGCTGGTGCCGTCTCGATACGGAAGGTCTGGCGTTCGATGAAGTTGCGCAACGTCGGTGCGTGCTCGATGCCCTGCACCATCACCACACGCCGCTCGGCTTGCGACTCCAGCGTGGCGACCAGGCTCGACAGCAGCAGCAGCACCAGCGGGCCCATCAGCACGGCGCTGAGCAGCACGGTCGCCAGCGTGCGCCGGTCTCGCAGGGCATCGACCAGCTCCTTGCAAAACACCGCTGCGGCACCGGACCGGACCGCGGGCCCGAGATGACGACGCGTCATGCGCGGACCTCCTGCAGCTCCTGCGCGAAGGCCAGCTTTACGAAGACCTCCTCGAAGTCACGCTCGCCGGCGCTTTCGCAGAGTTGCGCCACCGTGCCCACCGCCACGGTGCGGCCATGCGCGACGACCACCACCTCGTCGCACAGCCGCTCCACCTCCTGCATGATGTGGCTCGACAGCACGATGCACTTGCCGCCGCCGGCGGGACTGCACAGGTGTCGCAGCGCCTCGCGAAGTGCGCGGGTGGCCAGCACGTCGAGGCCGTTGGTCGGCTCGTCGAGGATGATGTTGGCCGGATCGTGCACCAGCGCGCGCGCCAGTGCCGTCTTCATGCGCTCCCCTTGGCTGAAGCCTTCGGTGCGCCGCTCGAGCAGCGGCTTCATGTCGAGCGTCTGCGCCAGCACGTCGACGCGCGCATGCGCGGCATCGCGCTCCAGCCCATGCAGTGCCGCGTAGTAGACGATGTTCTCGCGCGCGCTCAGGCGCGGATACAGACCACGCGCGTCGCTCAGCACCCCCATGCGGCGCAAGGCCTGCCGCGGCGCCTGCAGCACGTCGATGCCATCGACCTCTATCGCGCCCGCGTCGGGCACGACCAGACCGGCCACCATGCGCAGCGTCGTGGTCTTGCCAGCCCCGTTGGGGCCCAGCAGCCCGGTGATGCGGCCATCGACCGCGGTGAAGTCCACCCGATCCACCGCCACCACCGGCGCGGGCGGCTTGCGCGCGCGCCAGCGGCTTGCCGGCGGGTCGAAGCGCTTGTGCAGGGCTTCGACGCGGATCATCGCACCGCTCCCGCCAGCGACGGTCCGGGCCGCGGCGGCTCGAACGCCGGCGGGCGCGGCAGGTGCGCCAGGCACCCGGCGTCGACCGCCAGGGCCTGGGCCTCGTCGTCCGCGTCGATGAAGCGGTACAGCAGCTCGCGCGTGCAGCCGATCGCCATCACGCCGTGACCGGCATTCGGTACCACCACATGACGTGCCCGCGGCCCGAGCGCCTTCACCACCCGCTCGCCATGGCGCGGCGGCGTCACCGGGTCGAGCGTGCCGCTGAAGGCCAGCACCGGAACCTGGCTGGTCGGCAGGTCGCGGAAAGCCGGCGGCACACTGCCGCGCGGCCAGTCGCGGCACAGCGCCGCATAGGGACGCAGGTACACGGCACCCAGCCCGGACGGCGGCGGAGCGGCGGCGTCCGGCGCATCCTCTGCGCACACCACCGAGAAATGCAGGCCCTCGAACAGCCGCGTCGTCCGCGGCCCGCCGCCCAGCACCCCGGCCAATCCGACCAGGGCCCCGTAGCGCCCGGCGGCCGCCTCGTCGATCGCGAAGGGCAGGGCCGCGGCCAGGCCCGGCGCGTACAGCGGCCCGCGCACCGCGTTGGCCAGCAGGTCGACATCGATCCTCACCGTGGCCGGCCGGCCATCCAGCGGATCGACCACGCTCGCTGGCCGAGGCGCGGCGCTCAGCAGGCCCTGCCAGTGCGCCCGCAGCCGCGGGTGGCGCGCCTGGCAGCTTGGCTCCTGCTCGCAGTCGGTGAAAAGCCGCGCCAGCGCGGCTTCCACATCCTGGCCCATGCTGGCGGGCAGCACCATGTCGGGCGGCGCGACGCCGTCGAGCACGATACGGCGCACATGCGACGGGAACTGCCGCAGATAGTCCAGCGCCGCCCGCGTGCCGTAGGAGCCGCCCACCAGGTTGATCTGCGACGCACCCAGTGCGGCCCGCACCGCATCGGCATCGGCCATCGCGATGCTCGTCGTGTACTGGCGCAGATCGCCGTGCGGCAGCTTTCGCAGCGAAGCCAGGCAGGCGGCGAGACGCTGGCGACCACGCTCGGCATCGAAGCGCTGCGCCAGCGGCAGCTCGTCCTCGGCGTCGCAGGCCAGGGGCGCCGAGCGCCCGGTGCCGCGCTGATCGATGAAGACCAGGTCACGCCGGTTGTTCAGGCGCTGGAACAGCGGCAGCACCGAACCGGCCAGCGCGATGGCGCTCTGTCCAGGGCCGCCGGCAAAGAAGAAGATCGGGTCGGCTCGCTTGTGACGCGCCGCCGCCGGCACGACCACGTAGTGCACCGTGACCGTCGTGCCCCCCGGCTGCGCCGGATCCAGGGCCCGCGTCACATGGCCGCACAACACCTCGTGCTTCAGGCCTTTGACGCGACAGGCCGTCGGCGCCGCGTCCTGCGCAGCGGCCGCGCCGGCCAGCCACAGCGCCGACAGCGTGGCCGCGCGACGGAGGAAACGGCTTGCTCTCATGCGCCGCGATTCTGCGCGAGCCCGGTGGCGCGGCATGCCTCAGCGGAGGAAGGCGTCGTAGCCCGTCTTCGCGATGAGCAGCGAGACGACGACGATGAAGACGCCGCGCACGAAGCCTGCACCATGCCGCAACGCGAGCCGCGTGCCCAGCAGGCTGCCCGCCACGTTCGCCACCGCCATCACCAGCGCGACGTGCCACCACACATGGCCGCTCCAGGCAAACGCGGCCAGCGCCGACAGATTGGTCGCCGTGTTCAGCAGCTTGGCGCTCGCGCTGGCATGCAGGAAGTCGTAGCCCAGCAGGCGCACGAACAGGAACACGAAGAAGCTGCCCGTGCCCGGACCGAAGAAGCCGTCGTAGAAGCCCACCACGGCGCCGATACCGCAGGCCCAGGCCGTCTCGCGGACACCGCTGTGCTGCGGCTCGTGGGTGCGTCCCAGATCCTTGCGGACCAGCGTGTACAGCAACACCCCCAGCAGGATGAAAGGCAGGGCGCGCCGCAGCCCGTCGGACGACACCTGCATCACCGCCCAGGCCCCCGCAAAGCCTACCGACCAGCGCCGCGCCGGCCGCCGGGAGCAGCGCTTGCCAGGGCAGCGTGACGCGCCTCGCGTACTGCGCCGTGGCCCAGGCGGTCCCCCACACGGCCGCGCCCTTGTTGGTGCCGAACAGCGTCGCCGGGGCGGCGCCCGGAAACACGCTGAAGAGCGCCGGCACCAGGATCAATCCGCCTCCGCCGACGATGGCATCGACGAATCCGGCGAACAGCGAGGCAAGCGTGACGGTGGCGAGATCGAGCATGCGGCGGGGTGGCAACGGCGTTGCGCATGATGCCTGGACCCACGCGCGGCCCGACGAAGAAGAGCGCCACAAATAAAAAGAGCGCCGGGGGTACCGGCGCTCTTGGCGCGTGGCGGGTGGGCCCGCGCTGTCGTCTCCTGGATGCTGGCGGTCGTCCACTCCGCCGCAGTCTTCGCTTGTCTCCTCGATCCCCCGCCTGACGGGACTGGCCCGCCGCGAGTGAGCGCACTATAGGGAGCCCCTCAAGGCACCGCATCGGGGTTTTCCGCAGCATGTTGGTGCGGCCGCCACGCCGCGACGCGCCTTCAACGCCGGTGGCCGTGATCGGCCCGAATCCACTGGGCCGCCTTCTCCGCAATCATCAGCGTGGGGCTGTTGGTGTTGCCGCTGGTGATCGTGGGCATCACGCTGGCGTCGACCACCCGCAGGCCGGCCACGCCGCGTACCCGCAGCTGCGCATCGACGACAGCCTGCGGGTCGTCGTCGCGCCCCATCCGGCAGGTGCCCACCGGGTGGAAGATCGTCGTGCCGATGTCGCCGGCCAGCCGCGCTAGCTCGGCGTCGGTCTGGAACTGCACGCCAGGCTTCACCTCCTCGGGCCGGTATTTGGCCAACGCCGGCTGCGCCGCGATGCGCCGCGTCACCCGCAGGCTGTCGGCCGCCACCTGGCGGTCGGCTTCGGTGGACAGGTAGCGCGGCGCGATGAGCGGCGCGTCCTCGAAGCGCGGGCTGCGGATGCGGATTGCGCCGCGGCTGGTCGGATTGAGGTTGCAGACGCTCGCCGTGAAGGCGTCGAAGCGATGCAATGGCTCACCGAACGCCTCCAGGCTCAGCGGTTGCACGTGGTACTCGAGGTTGGGCCACGTGTGGTCCGGCGACGAGCGGGTGAAGGCACCGAGCTGCGATGGCGCCATGCTCATCGGTCCGCTGCGCTTGAACGCGTATTCCAGGCCGATGCGGGCCCTGCCCCACCACGACGCCGACAGCGTGTTGAGCGTCGGCACGCCCTGCAGCTTGAAGACGGCGCGAATCTGGAGATGGTCCTGCAGGTTCTCGCCGACGCCGGGCAGGTCCTGCGCCACCGCGATGCCGTGCTGCTGCAGCAGCCCCGCCGGTCCCAGGCCCGACAGCTGCAGCAGCTGCGGCGAACCCACCGCACCGGCGCTGAGCAGCACCTCGGCACTGGCCCGGACGGTCTCGGGACCGTGGGGCGTCTGCACATCGCAGCCGGTGCAGCGCAGTGCGCCATCGGCACCGCGCTCGATCAGCAGCCGGGTCACCTGCACGCCGGTCCACATCTCGAAGTTGGGCCGGCCATAGCAGGTCGGTCGGAGGAAGGCCTTGGCCGTGTTCCAGCGCCAGCCGGCGCGCTGATTGACCTCGAAGTAGCCCACACCCTCGTTGTTGCCGCGGTTGAAGTCGGCGCTCGCCGGGATGCCGGCCTGCTGCGCGGCCAACGCGAACGCCTCCAGCACGTCCCAGCGCAGGCGCTGCTTCTCGACCCGCCATTCGCCGCCAGCGCCATGCATCTCGTCGGCGCCACCGTGGTGGTCCTCGTGCTGCTTGAAGACCGGCAGGCAGGCGTCCCAGCGCCAGCCGTCGTCGCCGGTCACCGCCGCCCAGTGGTCGTAGTCGCGCGACTGGCCGCGCATGTAGATCATGCCGTTGATGCTCGAGCAGCCGCCCAGCACCTTGCCGCGCGGGTAGCGCAGCGAGCGGCCGTTCAGCCCCGGATCGGGCTCGGTCTGGTAGAGCCAGTCGGTGCGCGGGTTGCCGATGCAGTGCAGGTATCCGACCGGGATGTGGATCCAGTGGTAGTCGTCGCGGCCACCGGCCTCGAGCAGCAGCACGCGCTTGGCCGGATCGGCGCTCAGGCGGTTGGCCAGCAGGCAGCCGGCCGTGCCGCCGCCGATGATCACGTGATCGAAGGTGGGGGTGACGTCGTCGTTCATCGCGGAATCGCCGATGCGAGCACCGGGAACAGTTTGGCCAGCCCTTCGGCCATGATCTCCACCGCCATCGCCGCCAGGATCAGGCCCATCAGCCGCGTCATCACGTTGATGCCGGTCTTGCCCAGCACCCGCGCGATGCGGCCCGACGCCATGAAGGCCAGGTAGACCGCCGCGCCGATCACCACCCCGTAGAGCACCAGCGTGCCCAGCTGCCACCAGTGGCGCGTGCGCTCGGCGTAGATGACCATCGTCGAGATGGTGGCCGGGCCGGTCAGCAGCGGGATCGTCAGCGGCACGACTGCGATGCTGGCCCCGGCGTCGGCCTTCTGGGCGCCCTCGCTCATGTCTTCCTTGCTGGTGTCGGCCGGCTGGGCGTTGAGCATCTGCAGCGAGCTGATCAGCAGCAGCGTGCCGCCGCCGACCTGGAAGGAGGCGATGCTGATGCCGAAGAACTCGATGATCTTCAGCCCTGCCACCGCGCTGATCGAGATCACGAGGAAGGCGCTGAAGGCGCTCACCCGAATGGTGCGCTGGCGCTGCTGCCGGTTGAAACCGCTGGTGAAGGTGATGAAGAAGGGAATGGCGCCGATCGGGTTGACGATGGCCAGGAGTGCGATCAGGGGTTTCAGATCCATCGCGGGATTCTCAGTCCCCGGCCATTCGCTTGTCGACCGAGGGCGCGTCCGGGCACCGCCCGAAGGGCCGCCAGGCCGCATGTTTGCTCGACTCCGATACAACACTCGGGTGCCCCACTACACCGAAAGTCACCTCTTCCCACATAATGGGCTTTCGTGTTTGGATGCGGCGCCTTCTCTGGATCGGTTCCGGCGGGTTGAGGCTCCACATATTGTTCGGTACCGCTGTACCGGTTTTCAGAGGAAGAAAGGCGCTCTCTCATGGGCAACAAGCTGTACGTGGGCAACCTTGCCTACAGTGTGCGCGACGACGATCTGCAACAGGCGTTCGGCGAATTCGGCGCCGTCACCTCGGCCAAGGTCATGATGGACCGGGACACCGGCCGCTCGAAGGGCTTCGGCTTCGTCGAGATGGGCTCCGATGCCGAGGCCCAGGCGGCCATCGAAGGCATGAATGGTCAGTCCCTGTCCGGTCGCGCGATCGTCGTCAATGAAGCCCGCCCTCGTGAAGAGCGGCCGGGTGGCTTCCGTGGTCCCTATGGCGGCGGCGGTGCCGGCGGCGGTGGTGGCTACGGCGGCGGCGGTGGTGGCCGCAGCGGCGGCGGTGGTGGTTATGGCGGTGGTGGTGGCG
>NZ_AZSN01000024.1:0-39104 GCF_000576225.1 Methylibium sp. T29-B
CGGCGGCGGACTGGGTGAGCTGCCGCGCGGCGCACCGCTGCGGGCACGCTCATCGCGTCCGGCCGGCCGGTAGCCGTTCTCGCTGCCCTCGCCGCGTCCGTCGCGTCCGCGCGCCACGCTGGTGTCGAGTTTCATCGTCAGCGAGATGCGGCCGCGCGCCAGATCGACCTCGAGCACCTTGACCTTGACGATGTCGCCGGTCTTCACGATCTCGCGCGCGTCGTTGACGAACTTGTTCGCCAGCTGGCTCACGTGTACCAGCCCGTCCTGGTGGACGCCCAGGTCCACGAAGGCGCCGAACTGCGCCACGTTGCTGACCGTGCCTTCCAGCGTCATGCCGGCCTGCAGGTCCTTGATGTCGTCGACGCCCTCGTTGAAGCGCGCCACCTTGAAGTCCGGGCGTGGGTCGCGGCCAGGCTTCTCCAGCTCGGCGAGGATGTCCTTCACGGTGATCGCGCCGAAGCGCTCGTCGGCGTAAGCCTCGGGCCGCAGCTTGCGGATCACGTCGCTGTTGCCGATCAGATCACCGACGGGTCGGCCGACGGCGGCGATGATCTTCTCGACCACCGGGTAGGTCTCGGGGTGCACGCCCGACAGGTCGAGCGGGTTGTCGCCGTCGCGGATGCGCAGGAAGCCGGCCGCCTGCTCGAAGGTCTTCTCACCCAGGCCCGCGACCTCGCGCAGCTGGCGGCGGTTGCGGAAGGCGCCGTGCGTATCGCGCCAACGCACGATGCCGGCCGCGACCGCGCCCGACAGCCCGGACACGCGCGACAGCAGCGGCGCCGACGCGGTGTTCAGATCGACGCCGACCGAGTTGACGCAGTCCTCCACTACCGTGTCGAGCGTGCGCGCGAGTTCGCTCTGGTTCACGTCGTGCTGGTACTGGCCGACGCCGATGCTCTTGGGGTCGATCTTCACCAGCTCGGCCAGCGGGTCCTGCAGCCGCCGTGCGATCGAGACCGCTCCGCGCAGGCTCACGTCGAGCTCCGGCAGTTCCTTGCTGGCGAACTCCGAGGCCGAGTAGACCGAAGCGCCCGCCTCGCTGACGACCACCTTCTCGATGTGCGTGCCAGGGGCCAGTTGCTGGATGCGCTTGATCAGGTCGGCCGCCAGCTTGTCGGTCTCGCGGCTCGCGGTGCCGTTGCCGATGGCGATCAGGTTGACGCCGTGGGTCGCGGCCAGCCGGCCCAGCGTGTGGATCGCGCCGTCCCAGTCCTTGCGGGGCTCGTGCGGGTACACCGTGGCCGTGTCGAGCACCTTGCCGGTGTCGCTGACGACCGCCACCTTCACGCCGGTGCGGATGCCGGGGTCCAGGCCCATCACCACGCGCTTGCCGGCCGGCGCGGCCAGCAGCAGGTCGCGCAGGTTCTCGGCGAAGACCTTGATCGCCACCTTCTCGGCATCCTCGCGCAGCCGCGCGAACAGGTCGCGCTCCAGGCTCAGGCTGAGCTTGACCTTCCAGGTCCAGGCCACGCACTTGCGGATCAGCTCGTCGGCCGGGCGCTTGGCGTGGCTCCAGCCCAGATGCACCGCGATGCGCCCTTCGGCGAGCGTCGGCTTGCCCGGCAGCGCCTCCTCGTCGAGCACCAGCTTCGCGTCCAGGATCTCCAGCGTGCGACCTCGGAACACCGCGAGCGCACGGTGCGAGGGCACGGTGCGGATGGGCTCGTCGTAGTCGAAGTAGTCGCGGAACTTCGCGATCTCCGCGTCCTGCTCGTTCTTGCCATCCATCAGCTTGGAGCGCAGCAGCCCCTCGTCCCACAGCCAGCCTCGCAGCGACTGCACCAGTGCGGCGTCCTCGGCCCAGCGTTCGGACAGCAGGTCGCGCACGCCGTCGAGCACCGCGTGGACATCGGCGAAGCCGGCGGTCGCCAGCGCCTCGGCGCCGCCCGCATAGCCGGCCACGAAGGCGGCGGCCTCGACCAGCGGGTCGAGCGTGGGGTCGGCGAACAGGCGGTCGGCCAGCGGCTCGATGCCGGCCTCGCGGGCGATCATGCCCTTGGTGCGACGCCGCGGCTTGAAGGGCAGGTAGAGGTCTTCCAGCTCCTGCTTGGTCGGCGCGGCGTCGATCGCGGCGCGCAGTTCGGGCGTGAGCTTGCCCTGCTCGTCGATGCTCTTCAGCACGGCGGCGCGGCGCTCCTCGAGCTCGCGCAGGTACCCCAGGCGCGCTTCCAGGTCGCGCAGCTGGGTGTCATCGAGGTTGTCGGTCGCCTCCTTGCGGTAGCGCGCGATGAAGGGCACCGTGGCCCCGCCGTCGAGCAGTTCGACGGCAGCGTTGACTTGGGCCGGCCGAACCTTCAGCTCGGCGGCGATTTGCAGCAGGATCTTGTCCACGGACTCGGGAGGGGCCCGGCAACGGGCCGCGGATCATCGGGAAGGCGCGCAGTGTAGCGACCGGCCGGACACCGATCGTTGCATCTCGACGCGCGCTCAGACCAGCTTGCGTTCGGCCGCGGGCGGCGGGCTCCACTGGTAGAGCCAGGTCTCGCTGAGCGACTGGCCGTCGCAGCGCAGGTAGACGCGCAGGTCGATCGGCTCGGTGCCGGCCGGCGGCACCACGTCGAACATCGCCCGGTAGCCCGAGACCGAGGCCAAGGGCCGCGCCGACGTGATCTCCACGCGGCCACGCGAGGCGCTGACGACGGCCTCGACCTTGGCCTTCGGCCCGATCAGCGACAGGTCGCCGCCGGAGAAATCGACCGCGAACCGCCACGAGAAATACTTGCGCGGCTGACCGATCACACCGCCCAGGCCGGTGCGCGTGGCCACGCAGCGCGCGAGCGGCGGCCGGGCCGGCGGCTGCGCGCCCCAGTAGAGGCGGTAGGCGAACAGCAGTTCCTCGCCGGCCTGCGGTGGGCGCGCCGGATTCCACAACGCGACGATGTTGTCGAAGGTCTCGTCGGCGGTCGGGATCTCCACCAGCTGCAGCGAGCCGGCGCCCCAGCCCGACTTCGGTTCCACCCACACGCAGGGCCGCTTGTCGTAGAACACGCCGTCGTCCTGGTAGTGGTCGAAGTTGCGGTCACGCTGCAGCAGGCCGAAGCCGCGCGGATTCTCGTCCTGGTAGGCGTTGAAGCGCAGCGTGGCGGGATTGGTGAGGGGGCGCCAGATCCACTCGCCGCTGCCGGTCCACATCTGCAGGCCGTCGCTGTCGTGCACCTCGGGCCGCCAGTCGTTGGCGACGCGGCGGTCGTTCTCGCCGTACTGGAACATGCTGGTCAGCGGCGCGATGCCCAGGCGCTCGATGGGTTTGCGCGGGTAGAGCGCCGCATCGATGTCCATCACCTGCGTGTCGCCCGGCGTGATGACGAAACGGTAGGCCCGGCGATGCTGGGCGAATCGAGCAGCGCATACACCGTGATGCTGCTCGACTGGCGCGCCGGCTTCTCCAGCCAGAAGGCGACGAAGTTCGGAAACTCCTCCGGTCGCGGCAGGCCGGTATCGACGGCCAGGCCGCGCGCCGACAGACCGTACTGCCATTCCCCGCCGACCGCGCGGAAGTAGCTCGCGCCCAGGAAGGCCGAGATGTCGCGCTCGAGATCGGTGTGGAAGTTCAGCCGGAAGCCGGCGAAGCCCAGGTCGCTCGGCAATTGACTGCCCTGAACCCCGCTCTTGCCGTAGTCGAACATCTCGCGTCGTAGGCCAGTTCGCGGGCCCGGCCGTCCACCAGCTCGTGAATGCGCACCGGCGACTTGAAGAACAGCCCCAGATGGAAGAACTGCGCCCGGAAGCGCAGCTCGTCTTCGCCCCACAAGGCGTGGTCGGGTCGGAAGCGGATGGCCTGGTGGCGGTCCCAGTCGAGCGAGTCGATCGCCTTCGGCAGCACCGACCGCGGCGCCTGGTAGGCCTTGGTAGCCAGCGCACGAGCGCGGCCCTTGAGCAGCGCGTAGTCGAAGGCCTCGGCCTGACCGATCGCCTTCAGGCCCGCTGCGGCAGCGTCACCGCCCAGCAGGGCCTGAAGCGTGGCCGACGCGGCCATGCCGCGCAGCAGTTGTCGTCTTTGCATGGAGGGAGAGAGGAAGGAGGATGCGAGCCTCCGTACGATACCGGAGGCTGCGGCAGGCCGGGTCGGCCTGCGTCTTCAGGCGGCGGCGAGCGGAACGAGTTCGCTGCCGATCGCGATGCGGATCGTCGGGTGCACGCCGGGCCGACGCAGCAGCAACTGCGCCAGCAGTTCCTGAGCCGCGCGCCACAGCGCGATGCCGCGCGGGCGGTCGCCCTGGCAGTCGCGACGCGGAATCACGAGCTCGGATTCCACCGGTTCACCGCGCCCCGCGAAGTCGATCACGCAGCGTGCCACCAGCACCTGATGCGTCGCCAGCAGCACCTCCGTGCTGTGGTGCGCGTCGAGGTCGAAGTCGATGTCGGCCGGTGCCGGGGCGGCCTGTGCGAGGAGGCTGTCGATGTCGGCAAGTCGGGGTCGGGCTGTCATGGATGCAGATGCTAGATCGCCCTTCGTGACAGTCTGTAGGCGCCCGAAAGTCCCTGCTGTAGGACAACGCGCCGGCCGCGCCCCCTACAATTCGAGCCATGATCTTCAGGCTCCACGCCGTCCTTTTCGCCATCCTCCTGTGCTGCTGCGGCATCCTCGTGCCGGCGGATGTGAGCCACGACAGCACGGCCCGGGCTCTGCAGTCCGAGGCGGCGATTCCGGAACGCGCGCTCGACCGCCTGACGCTGCCGGACCCGATGTCGCAGGCGCAGGCCGAGAGCGCAGCGGACGGCCCGGGCTGCTGCCGAAGCCGCGTTGCCGGGCTTCACCGCGCCGCGCGCCGCATTGCCGCGGCCCGATGCCGACAGCCGCTTGCGCCCGCCCTACCTCGACGGGCTGCGACGGCCGCCCCGAACGGCATCCCGCCTCGCCTGATCCCTGCCGCGGACGTCCCGCGGCCCCAATGTCTCCCCGGCCTGCACTGCAGGCCTGCTGCGGCATCCCCGCATTCAACCTGCTGCCATGGACTTCCTCCTCGACCCCAACATCTGGATCGCGTTCGCGATGCTCACCGCCCTGGAAATCGTCCTGGGCGTCGACAACATCATCTTCATCTCCATCCTCGTCGGCCGGCTGCCGCCGGAGACGCGCGAAAAGGCGCGCCGCCTCGGCCTGGGCTTCGCGATGGTCTCTCGGCTGCTGCTGCTGTTCTCGCTGAGCTGGGTGATGGGCCTGACGGCCGACCTGTTCTCGGTGCTCGGCCAGGGCATCAGCGGGCGCGACCTGGTGCTGCTGTTCGGCGGCCTGTTCCTGCTCTACAAGGCCTCGCACGAGATCTTCGTGGAGGTCGAGGCGCCCGAGCGCGACGGCCCGCCGGCCACCGACGAGGCCGCACTGAGGGCCGCCGGCAACCGCCTGTTCTGGGGCGTCATCGGCCAGATCGCGGTGATCGACATCGTGTTCTCGCTCGACTCGGTGATCACCGCGGTGGGCATGGTCGACCAGATCGGCGTGATGGTGGCTGCGGTCGTGACCTCGGTGGGCGTGATGCTGGTGGCGGCCCGGCCGATCGGCGAGTTCGTCGACCGCCATCCGTCGGTCAAGGTGCTGGCGCTGGCCTTCCTGGTGATGGTCGGCATGGCGCTGACGGCCGAGCCTTCGACATGCACGTGCCCAAGGGCTACATCTATGCCGCGATGGCGTTCTCGCTGGGCGTCGAGGCGCTGAACATCCGCTCGCGCGGCAAGCGCCGCGCGGCCCTCGAGGCCGGCAAAGGCACGGCCTGAGGCGGCGGCGCGCGCCGGTCGGCCGGGCCGCCACACGGCGGCCTTGCCTTTGGCCGGTGCAGCGCCGAAGCTAACAGGCTGGTGCGATGGAAGTGCACGCGGTGCCGGGGCCGACGACGCTCCGACCGGCACGCGGCGCCAGCACGGCGGAGCGTCCCGCCCGGGTGACCGGGCTCCACGAGGGGAACGCCATGCCTGCCTTCATCACACTGGTGAACTTCACCGACCAGGGCGCACGCAGCATCAAGGACTCGCCGGAGCGCTTCGAGGCCTACAAGGCGCTGGCCGAGGGCCTGGGTGTCACGGTCAAGAGCGTGCACTGGACCCAGGGCCCCTACGACCTGGTGCTGATCACCGAGGGCCCCGAGGAAGGCGCAATGCTCAGCGCGCTGAAGATGGCGCAGCTGGGCAACGTGCGGACGCAGACGATGCGCGGCTACTCGGCCAGCGAGATGCGCGGCTTCGTCAAGAAGCTCGGCTGAGCATGCCAGCGCCCGTCATGCGGGCGCCGGGCATCAGGCCGACGTGAGGCCGAGTCGCTCGAACAGCGCCTCGTCGCGCTCGACGTCCGGGTTGCCGGTCGTCAGCAGCTTGTCGCCGTAGAAGATGGAATTGGCGCCGGCCAGGAAGCACAGCGCCTGGATCGCGTCGCCCATCTCCTGGCGGCCTGCCGACAGCCTCACGTAGGCGGTCGGCATGGTGATGCGGGCGACGGCGATGGTGCGCACGAACTCGAAGGGGTCGAGCTTGTCGCTGCCGGCCAGCGGCGTGCCCTCGACCTGCACCAGTTCGTTGATCGGCACCGACTCCGGGTGCGGGTCCAGGTTGGCCAGCTGCGCCACCAGCCCGGCGCGCTCGCGCCGGCTCTCGCCCATGCCGACGATGCCGCCGCAGCACACGTTCATGCCGGCGTCGCGCACGTGCGCCAGCGTCTGCAGGCGCTCCTCGTAGACGCGCGTGCTGATGATGCGGCCGTAGGCCTCCGGCGCGGTGTCGAGGTTGTGGTTGTAGTAGTCGACGCCCGCTTCCTTCAGCGCCTGCGCCTGCGGCTTGCTCAGCATGCCCAGCGTGCAGCAGGCCTCGAGGCCGAGCGACTTGACCTCGCGGACCAGCTCGACCACCTTCTCGATGTCGCGATCCTTGGGCTCACGCCAGGCCGCGCCCATGCAGAAGCGCGTGGCGCCGGCCGCGGCGGCGGCCTGCGCCGCCTGCCGCACCGTGGCCACATCCATCAGCTTGTCGGCCTCGACACCGGTGTCGTGGTGGACCGACTGCGGGCAGTAGGCGCAGTCCTCCGGACAACCGCCGGTCTTGATGGAGAGCAGCGTCGAGCGCTGGACCGCGTTGGCATCGAAATGCTCACGGTGCACCTGCTGGGCACGGAAGATCAGGTCGTTGAACGGCAGAGCGAACAGGGCCTCGATGGCCTCCACGCTCCAGCGTTCGCTGGACGGATGCACATGGACGGGCGCCGGGCGCACGAGATGAACAGGCTGGGTGGCAGTCATCCCGCCATTGTGCCTGCTGACGCCGTGCCGGCGTCGTGCCCGGTTCAGCGCTCGCCTGCCGCCAGCCAGGCGAGCAGGCCCTGCCCCGCGGCGCGGCCGGTGGCGAAGCAGGCATTGAGCAGGTAGCCGCCGGTCGGCGCTTCCCAGTCGAGCATCTCGCCGGCGCAGAACACGCCGGGCAGCGCCCTGAGCATCAGCCGCTCGTCGAGCGCCTCGAGGCGCACGCCGCCAGCGGTGCTGATGGCCTCGTCGACCGGCCGGGCCGCCACCAGCCGCAGTGGCAGCGCCTTCAGGGCCGCGGCGAGGCGCGCGGCGTCGTGCAACTGCTCCTTGTCGAGCAGTTCATGCAGCAGCGCGGCCTTCACGCCGTCGATGCCGAGCCGGCTCTTGAGGTGGGTCGACAGCGAGCGCGGTCCGCGCGGCCGAGCCACTTCAGCGGCCACCCAGTCCGGGTTGCGATCCGGCAGCAGGTCGAGCGTGAGGCTCGCCTCGCCGTGCGCGGCGATCTCGTCGCGCAGCAGCGCCGAGGCGGCATAGACCAGGCTGCCCTCGACGCCCGTCGCGGTGACCACGAACTCGCCCTGGCGGTGGAAGCGGCGGCCGTCGGAGGTCTCGGTACTCAGCACCACCGGCTTCACCGGCGCGCCGGCGAAGCGCTCGCGCAGGTGGGCGCTCCAACCCGGCGCCCGGCCGGCGTGCCCGATGTCGAACCCGCAGTTCGACGGCTGCAGCGGCGCCACATCGACACCGCGTGCGGCGAGCCCCGGCAGCCAGGCCCCGTCGGAGCCGAGACGCGCCCAGCTGGCGCCGCCCAGCGCCAGCAGCACGGCGTCGGGGCGCACGGTGCGCTCGCCGGTCGGGGTCGCGAAACGCAACGCACCGTCGTCGGTCCAGCCGCACCAGCGATGGCGTTGATGGAAGCTCACCCCGGCACCCCGAAGGCGCTGCAGCCAGGCCCGCAGCAGCGGTGCGGCCTTCAGGTCGCTCGGAAAGACCCGGCCGGAACTGCCGACGAAGGTCGCAATGCCCAGCGCGTTGGCCCATTGCCGCAGCGCGGACGGATCGAAGTCCGTCAGCCAGGGCGCGAGTTGTGCCTGCCGCGGGCCGTAGCGAGTGAGGAAGTCCTCGAAGGGCTCGCCATGCGTCAGGTTGAGTCCGCCCTTGCCGGCGAGCAGGAACTTGCGTCCGACCGACGGCATGGCGTCGTACAGGTCGACCTGCACGCCGCCGGCCACCAGCACCTCCGCGGCCATCAGGCCGGCGGGGCCGCCGCCGATGACCGCTGCGCGTCGAGCGCCGCTCATCTGCGGAACGGCCGCAGCGCATGCGCGGTGCGGCCGGAGGGGGCGTGGAAGGTCGGAGGCGGCTTCATGGGCGGCGCAGTGTGCCACGCGAGTCTGCCGGCCCGGCATTGCCGCGGGGAATGTCGTGGCCGGCTGTTCGGCCAGGTCAGCTCTTGCCCTGCAGCATCGTGTAGAAATAACTTTAAGAAATGAGTTTAATCATTTAAAAACAATAGCTTATGATCTGTTTTTAATGTGATTAATCACTTGAAGTTGCAGGACGCAATGCCGTCTTCAGCTGCTGGCCCAGGTCAGGCCGCGCCTCGTAGGGATCGCTGGGATTGCGGCCCTGGACGATGTCCTCCATCCGCGCCCGCACGCCGGCCAGGGCCTGTGGGTGGCTGTAGATGTAGAAGCGGCCTTCGCGCACGGCATCGAACACGAACTGCGCCACCTGCGCCGCGCTGACCCGCCCTGATTCCACGGCCTTCCCGATCATCGCGTGCGCGACGCGCTGGCTTTGCGTTGCCCGCTGCCCACGCAGCGCGGTCGGCCGGTTGCGGTGGCTGTCCCCGATCCCGGTCGGCACGAAGTAGGGGCAGAGCACCGAGGCACCGACACGTTCGGTGACGAGCCGCAGATCCTGGTACAGCGTCTCGCTGAGGGACACCACGGCATGCTTGGTGACGTTGTACACGCCCATGTTCGGCGTGTTCAGCAGCCCGGCCATCGACGCCGTGTTGACGATGTGCCCTTCGTAGCCCGCGTCCTGCGCCGCGGCCGCCAGCATCATCGGCGTGAACACGCGGACACCGTGCGCCACGCCCATCAGGTTGACCCCGATGACCCACTCCCAATCCTTCAGCGTGTGCTCCCAGATCAGGCCTCCGGCACCGACGCCGGCGTTGTTGAACACCAGGTGCGGCGCGCCGAAGCGCGCCAGCGTCGCAGCCCCGAGCGCCTCGACCTCGGCGGCCTGCGCCACGTCGAGCCGGAACGGCAGCACCTCGGCCCCCAGCGCCTCGATCTCGGCCACCGCGCGCTCCAGCGCATCAGCCTGCACGTCGGCCATCACCAGCTTCATGCCCTCGCGCGCGGCGATGCGCGAGGCCTCCAGGCCGAAACCGGAACCGGCCCCGGTGATGACCGCGGTGCGGCCGGCGAACTGCTGGATCATGCCGTCGTGTCCTTCTTGATCTGGAAGCCAAACGGGGGAAATGCACGCGCACCTGCCCTGCCCGGTCGTCGCGGCGCTCGACCGTGACGGTCTCCCGCGTCAGCCCCACCAGCGGCCCGACCACCGGGTCGCGACCGTAGTCCACCGCCGACACCGCCACGCGCTCGCCGGCCTCGAAGCCCAGGCCCGGCATCACGCTCACCGGTGCATGCGCCTTCGCCCCGGCCGCGATGGTCAGGGCCTCGTCCTCGCCGAGCGCTTCGGGTCGGCCGTGGCCGAAAGCCAGCACGCGTGCATGCCAGGCCAGCAGGTTCGGGTAAGCGTCCAGGATCCCGGCCACCGGCGGCGCGCTCTTCACGAACCACACGCAGTGCGCCACCGAGAAGTCCGCGATGCTCGCCGTGCCGCCGCCCAGGAAGGCGCGCCCGTCGGCCAGCCGCTGTTCGATCCAACCAGGTGGTTGTGCAGCTGCGCGGTGGCGTCGCTCACGGTCGGCCAGTGCAGCCCCGTGGTCATCGCGGCGCGATCGGCGCCGAACGCCTTCAGCACCTCGGGCGGCGCGCCGGCGAAGATGGCCGCCATGCCGGCGGGCTGCAGCGTGTAGGGCACGGCGGTCCAGAACAGCGTGAAGTCGGCCCATTGCGCGATCAGCGGTGCCTCGCCCGCCGATTCGGCCGGATAGAGCGTGCGCTCGGGCGCATGGGCCTCGATCACGCGGGCGATCAGCGCGGTATCGCAGTAGATGTCGGCACCGACCTGCAGCACGGGCGTCTTGCGGTAGCCACCGGTCAGCGCCACCAGGTTCGGCTTGGGCATCATGATCGGGATGGTCACGCTGCGCCAGGCCAGCCGCTTGTAGCCCAGGATGAGCCGGGTCTTCTCGGCGAACGGCGAGGCCGGGTAGTGGTGCAGGATCAGGTCGCTCATGGGGTGGAGGCTCCGGGGAGGGTCGGTGGTGCGGCGCGGTGCGCGGGCCGTGGCGCGAAGAGGCGGCGGAAGGTGTCGGACAGGTCGCGCACCTCGGCGCCGTCGAGCACCCCCTTGGCCGCCAGCAGCCGGTGCAGCCGCGGCAGGTGGTAGTGCGGCACGGCCGGGTACAGGTGGTGCTCGAGGTGGTGATTCACGTGGTGCGGGAACAGCAGTGCGCGGCCCAGCAGGTTCAGCAGCGTGTCGGCGGCCCGGCCGCTCTTCGCCGGGCCGGTGAGGTTGCTGCGCGCCGCCGTCAGCGGTGAGCCGAGATCGGTGACCGCGCCGTGCTCGCAGATCGCGCGCAGCCGCAGGATGGGCTGCAGCACCGTCAGCAGCGGCAGCGCCCACAGCACCGCGTACTGCGCCAGCCCCTGCCAGCCCCCGAGTCCGAAGCTCGCTGCCGGCAACGCGAGCTGCGCGGCCACGACCCACCACCGGTCCTGGCGCGCGGCGCGCCGCAGGTCCGCAGAGGTGTCGTTCAGCAGCTTCTGCGACCGCAACGCACCCTCACCCCCCATGGCCGTCTCGTCGCGGATCGCCGGCGCGCCGAAGAAGTAGGCGTAGGTCTTCCAGGCATTCGCGCCGAGCAGGTCCGTGCCGAGCTTCTTCCACAGATAGGCCACGCCGCGCGGATAGCACCGTGGATCGCGGTGTCGGGGTCCTGCGGACCGTAGAGGTGGTTGTGGTGCAGGCGGTGGATCACGCGGTAGGTGCACATCGAGATCCCACCGGCCATGCCGATCAGTCGCCCCAGCACGTCGTTGAGTCGCCGGCTCGACAGCAGTCGGTAGTGCGCCGCCTCATGGGCCAGGATGAAGAAGCCGTGCTGCTGCACCCCGACCACGAGAACGCTCGCCAGCACCCAGGGGCTGGGCCAGACGGCCAGCCCGAACGTGATCGCCGCGGCACTGACGCCGACGCTGAGCGCCAGCGCGCCCATCGAGCGGCAGTCGTTCAGGCGCGTCAGCGGTGCGAGCTCCTGCGCGCCGAGCACGCGGCGCGCGGCAGCCGCGCCCTGCCCGGCGCGCGCCACGGTCGCGGCCAGCGGACGCAGATCCTCGCGGAACTCGTCACCCGCTTGCGTCGGTGGCGTGCCGTGGTTCATGAGGGGCTCCTGCGCGGCGTCCAGCCTGAAGCTTCGACGGCTCGACGGGCCTGCCGGTTCCGGCCGGGGCTCAGACCAGCTTCACCAGCTGCTTGCCGAAATTGCGGCCCTTCAGCAACCCGAGGAAGGCCTGCGGCGCACCGGCCAGGCCCTCGGCGACGCTCTCGCGGTACTTGAGCCGGCCGCTCGCGACCGCCGCACCCAGTTCCTTCAGTGCCTGCGGCCACAAGGCCGTGTGCTCGGTGACGATGAAGCCCTGCAGCTTCATCCGGTTCACCAGGATCAGCGAGGGGTTCTGCATCGGGATCGGCTCGCCGTTGTAGCCGGCGATCATCCCGCAGAAGGCGATGCGGCTGAAGGCGTTGGCGCGCAGCATCACGGCGTCGAGGATCAGGCCGCCGACGTTCTCGAAGTGACCGTCGATGCCGTTCGGACAGGCCGCCTTCAGCGCCGCGCTCAGCGACTTGAGATCCGGGTGCTGGCGATAGTCGATGCAGGCGTCGAAGCCCAGCTCGCCGCTGACGTAGGCGCACTTCTCCGGCCCGCCGGCAAGGCCGACCACGCGGGCACCGCGCGCCTTCGCCAGCTGCCCCACCGCACCGCCGACCGCACCGCTCGCCGCGCTGACCACGACCGTCTCGCCGGCCTGCGGCGCGATGATCTGCGTGAGGCCGTACCACGCCGTCACGCCCGGCATGCCGACAGCGCCCAGGTAGGCCGACAGCGGGATCTGCGTGGTGTCGACCTTCTGCAGCGCGCCGCGCTGCCTGGCGTCGACCGTCTGGTAGAGCTGCCAGCCGCCCATGCCGACCACGGCATCGCCGACAGCAAAGGACGCGTGGCGCGAGGCCACCACCTCGCCGACGGTGCCGCCGATCATCACCTCGCCCAGCGGCTGGGGCTGGGCGTAGCTGCGGGCCTCGTTCATGCGGCCGCGCATGTAGGGGTCGAGCGACAGGTAGTGGTGGCGCACGCGCACCTGGCCGTCCTCCAGCTCGGCCAGCGGCGTCTCGACGAGGCGGAAGTTGTCGACCGTCGGTTCGCCATCGGGCCTCGAGGCGAGCAGGATCTGCTGGTTGATCGTTGCGGTCATGGTGTGTCTCCGGTGCGGATTTCAGTCGGAGCCGCTGCCGTCAAGACGGCGCTGCAGCGACTTGGGCTCACGCGCGCCGGCCGGCAGCGCGCGCAGGTACTTGAAGGTGCCTGTCGCATGTGCGCACAGCACGCCGTCCTCGCCGAGCACGCGGCCTTCGCAGAACGCCAGCGTGGCCGTGCGGTGCAGCAGCCGGCCGTGGCAACGCAGCAGGCCCTCGCCGGGACGCAGGAAGCTGGTCTTCATCTCCACGGTCACGACGCCGGGGCCGAGCCCGGCCTGCGCGAAGTTGCTGCTGCGCGCGGCATGCGCCATCGCGACGTCGAGCAGGGTCATCGTCAGACCGCCGTGGGCGACCTGGAAGGAATTGGTCAGCGCGTCCACGACGCGCACCGTGATCTCGGCCTCGCCGTCGGAAAGACGGACCAGTTCGAAGCCGAGCTGCTCCACGAAGGGAATGAGTACCGGGAAGTCCATCGTGTCGGGTCCGTGCCGTGAACGCGCCGCCTCAGCGCTCGAGCCACTCGAAGAACGCGGCGTTGCTCGGCGCACGCCCCAGGAAGCGCGCCACCAGCTCGGCGGGCGGAGCCTGGCCGCCGTTGGCCAGCACCGTCTCACGGTAGCGACGACCGACGGCCGGGTCCAGCGGGTCGGCCGCGAAGGCGGTGCGCAGATCCTGCGCGATCGCCAGGCTCCAGAGGTAGGCGTAGTAGCCGGCGCCGTAGCCGCCGGCCACGTGCGAGAAGCCGGCCGGGAACAGCGAGCCGGGCTCGTAGCCGAGCGGCGTGGCGCTCTCCATGCGGGCCCACAGCGCCATCGGGTCCGGCGCGTCCTTGTCGTGCAGCGCGAGGTCGTAGCTGGCGTACAGATGCTGGCGCGCGAACTGCAGCCCCTTGGCGAAGCTGCGCGATTGCACGGCGCGCGCCAGCAGGTCGGCTGGCACCGGCTCGCAGCTCGCGCAGACCTGCTGGAACAGCGCCAGCACCTGGGCGTCGTAGACCCATTCCTCCAGCATCTGCGATGGCGCCTCGACGAAGTCGAGCTTGACCGCGGTCCCGGCCTGTGCGGCATAGCGCGTGTGCGACAGCGTGACGTGCAGCGCATGGCCGAACTCGTGCAGCAGCGTTTCCAGCTCGTCGATCGTCAGGCCCTGGCGGTCGAAGTTGGTCACCAGCGCGGCCGTCGGCAACTGCCCGCTCCAGGTCGACGAGCCGCGCAGCGGCCACACCGCCGCGTGGCCGTACTTGTCGGCACGGGGGGTAGAGATCGAGGTAGAGCGTGGCCAGCGGCGTGCGGCCGGCGGCGTCGACCACGACGTAGGCCTTGGCGTCGGGATGCCACAGCGACTGAGGCACCGGCTCGAAGCCCACGCCGAACAGCCGCCCGGCGAGCGCGAACACGAAGTCGACGCTGGCCTGCGGCGGGAAATAGCGCCGGAAGCTCTCCTGGTCGAGCGCCAGGCGCTCGCGCTTGACGCGCTCGAGGTAGTAGCCCACGTCCCAGCGTTTCAGCGGCGTGGTGTCGGGCGCCGTCTTCAACTCGGCGGCCTTGGCGGCACGCAGTTCGGACAGATCGCGTTCCTCGCGCTCGCCCAGCTCGCCCTTCACCTCGCCGAGGAAGGCCTGCACGTTGCCCACGTTCAGCGCCATGCGACGGCGCAGCGTGAAATCGGCATAGCTCTCGACACCGAACAGGCGCGCGTAGCTGCGGCGCTTCTCGCCCAGCCGCGCCAGCGTCTTCAGGTTCGCCTGGCCGCCGCGCGCCTGGAAGGCCCGCCACATGCGTTCGCGTGCCCCGGGCTGCGCGCGTTCTCCACCACCGGCGAGTAGGTCGGGTAGTCGAGCCCCAGCAGCACCCGGCCCTGCGCGTCGCGGGGGGCGGTGCTCCACACACTGGCCGGCACCCCGTCGAGTTCGCTGTCGGTGAAGGCGACGCGGGTCTTGTCCTCGCGCAGGCGACGCTCGAAGTCCTGCGACAGGCGGCCCAGTTCGTCGTTGAGCGCGCGTGCGCGGTCGCGCTTCGCGGCCGGCAAGCCGACCCCGGCGTCCTCGAAACTCGCGAGCAGATCGGCCCGCATCTGCCGGTCGATCGCATCGACCGGCTGCAGCGCCTGCAGACGCCGGTAGATCCTGGGGTTCTGGTACAGCCGGCTGGTGAAGGCCTGGTAACGCAGCTCGCAGGCCTCGGCCGCGTCGCGTACCGGCTTGTCGGGGTGCACGTTCGCCAGGAAGAACACCGGCGACAGGCTGTCGTCGACTGTCTGTCCGAGCCGGTCGATCTCGATCAGCACGCCGTCCGGGCCGCGACCGGCCGCGATGCGCCGCGCCTGCGCCTCGATCTCGCGCAGCGTGCGGTCGCAACGCGCCTTCACGGCGGCGCCGTCGCGGTAGCTCGGAAAGACGTAGGGCGCGGTGTCGGCCGCGGCGCTCCAGCCGCTGACGCCGAACAGGGCGACGCAACTCGACAGCCGAAGCAGCCGGGACAGGAAAGCGAGGACGGAAGCGTTCATGCGGATCGGGAAGGGAGAGGTGTCGGCGATCATCGGGACGAGGCGACGCCGACCGCGTGCGGTGGGCGCCGACCGGCCTCAGGCCGACCGGTAATCGACCACGCGCCGGTCGCTGCGCAGCGGCCCGAGCTGCGCGGCGACCGCCTGATGGGCCGGATGCTGCTGGTAGGCGTCGAGCGCCGCAGCGTCGGCGAATGCGGACACCAGCACCACGTCGGCATTGGCTTCCAGGCCGGGCGTGCGGATCCCGACATCGAAGGCCAGCATGCCCGGCACCAGGTCGGAACAGCTGTCGAGCAGGTCCTTGAAGCGCGGCGCGTCGGCCGGGTCCTTGAGCGTCCAGATCACCACATGGTGGATCATCGCGGCCTCCCTTTGCCGTCACCCTGGGCCGGCAGGCGCGAGCGCAGCCAGATCATCACCGCGCCGACGGCGATCAGCGCCGAGCCGCTCCACGCGAGGGCGTGGCCGAGCACGGCGGCGGCGTCAATCGTCCAGAGGCCGAGCATCAGCAGCGCCATGCCGCCGAAGATCAGCGGCCAGATCAGGGAGTCGAGGGTTTGCGGTTTCATCGTCAGAGGCAGTCGGGGTCCAGGTCGCGGCAGGTCGCGTCGCGCGTCTCGACCACCGCGAGCCAGGCCGTGATCTTGGGCAGCTCGTAGTGGAAGAAGTAGCGCGCCGCGGCGAGCTTGCCATGGTAGAGCGCCGCTGCGGTGCTACCTGACGCCGTGTCGCTGCCAGCGTCCAGCGCCGCGCGGGCGGCCAGCGCCAACTCCAGCCACATCCACGCCAGCACCACGTGGCCGAAGGCTTGCAGGTAGGGCGTGGCATTGGCCAGCGCGTCGCGCGGCTCACCGCTGGCCCAGGCCGCCTTGGTGGCGGCGCCCAGGTGCTGCAGCGCCCGCGCCAGCGCGTTGCCCTGCTCCGCCAGCCCTGCCACCTGGCCGGCCCGGGCGATGCTGGCGTCGATGCGGCCGGCCAGCAGCCTCAGGCCCTTTCCTCCATCCATCACCACCTTGCGGCCCAGCAGGTCCAGCCCCTGGATGCCGTGGGTGCCCTCGTGGATCATGTTCAGCCGGTTGTCGCGCCAGTGCTGCTCGACCGGGAAATCGCGCGTGTAGCCGCTGCCGCCGAGCACCTGGATCGCCAGGCTGTTGGCCTCCAGGCACCACTCGCTGGGCCAGCTCTTCGCGATCGGCGTCAGCAGCTCCAGCAGCACACCGGCCTCGGCCTGCTCGGTCGCGCTGCCGCTGCGCTTGTCGTCGACCAGCCGCGCGCAGTAGAGCGCCAGCGCCAGACCGCCCTCGACGTAGGCCTTCTGCGCCAGCAGCATGCGCTTCACGTCGGCGTGCTCGACGATGGGCACCGGCGGGCGGCCGGCGTCCTTGGCGCCGAGCGGCCGGCCCTGCGGCCGCTGCTTCGCGTAGGCCAGGCTGCTCTCGTAGCCGGCGTAGCCCAGCATCACCGCGCCGAGGCCGACGCCGATGCGCGCCTCGTTCATCATGTGGAACATGCAGCGCAGGCCCTCGCCCGGCGCGCCGACGCGGTAGCCGACCGCCCCGGCCGCACCACCCGGCCGGAAGCGGCCTTCGCCGAAGTTCAGCAGCGTGTTGGTGGTGCCGCGGTAGCCGAGCTTGTGGTTCAGGCCTGCCAGCGCCACGTCGTTGCGCTCGCCGGTGAGTCGGCCCCCGGGCTGCACCAGCCACTTGGGCACGATGAACAGCGACAGGCCCTTCACGCCGGCCGGCAGCGTGCCGTCGTCCGCGGGGATCTTGGCGAGCACGAGGTGGACGATGTTCTCGGTGAGCTCGTGCTCGCCACCCGAGATCCACATCTTGTGGCCACTGAGCCGGTAGCGCGGCCCCAGCGGATCGTGCTCGCTTCCCTCGCCGTCGGGGCGCGCGCGGGTGGTGACGTCGCCGAGGCTGGAGCCGGCCTGCGGCTCGGACAGGCACATGCTGCCGAACCAGCGACCGGAGAACTCGTGCCGCGCGAAGCTGTCGATCTGCTGCGGCGTGCCGTGCGCCATCAGCAGGCTGGCGTTGCCGGTGGTCAGCATCGCGTAGGCACTGATCGCCACGCTGCCCTTGAAGAAGCAGGCGTTGGCGGCCATCTCGACCACGCAGGGCAACTGCATGCCGCCGATCTCGGCGTCCTGCGCCGCAGCCAGCATGCCCGACGCGGCGTAGGCCTCGGTCGCGGTCCTGGTGCTCTCCGGCAAGTGCACGCGCTCGCCGTCGAAGTGCGGCTCCTGCACGTCGGCGCGCCGGTTGGCCGGCTCGAAGGTCTCGCGGGCGATGCGTTCGCAGGTGTCGAGCACCGCGTCGAAGGTCTCGCGGCTGTGCTCGGCGAAGCGCGGGCGTTGCGTCAGCGTCTCGACGCGCAGCCAGTCGTGCAGCAGGAAGTCGAGCGTGGCGCGGAAGCTCATGATGCGAGTCGGCGGTTCACAGCACCTCGAACACGCCGGCGGCGCCCATGCCGCCGCCGATGCACATCGTGACCGCCACCCGCTTCGCGCCGCGGCGCCGTCCTTCGAGCAGCGCATGGCCGACCAGGCGCTGGCCGCTGACGCCGTAGGGATGGCCCACCGCGATCGCTCCGCCGTTGACGTTGAGCCGCTCCATCGGCAGGCCCAGGCGGTCGGCGCAGTACAGCACCTGCACCGCGAAGGCCTCGTTGAGTTCCCACAGGTCGATGTCGTCGACGGCCAGGCCCAGGCGCTGCAGCAGCTTGGGCACCGCGAACACCGGGCCGATGCCCATCTCGTCGGGCTCGCAGCCGGCCACCGCGAAGCCAAGGAAGCGGCCCAGCGGCTTCAGGCCCCGGCGCTCGGCCAGCGCCTCGTCCATCACCACGCAGGCTCCGGCGCCGTCGGAGAACTGGCTGGCGTTACCGGCCGCCACCACGCCGCCCGGCAGCGCGCTGCGGATACCGGCCACCGCCTCGTAGGTCGTGCCGGGGCGCAGGCCCTCGTCGGCGCTGACCGTCACGTCCCGGCTGCGCACACCGCGCACCGGATCGGCCGTGCCGGTCGTCACCGTGACGGCCACGATCTCGTCGGCGAACCGGCCGGCCTCCTGCGCCGCGCAGGCCTTCTGCTGGCTGGCGGCACCGTAGCGGTCCATGCGCTCTCGCTCGATGCCGTAGCGCCGCGCCACCGTCTCGGCGGTCTGCAGCATCGGCCAGTAGATCTCGGGCTTGTGCTCGCGCAGCCAGGGGTCGGCCAGCAGGTGCTGGTTCATCTCGTTCTGCACGCAGGAGATGCTCTCCACGCCGCCGGCCACGTAGGTGCTGCCCTCGCCCGCCACGATGCGCTGCGCAGCCAGCGCGATGCTCTGCAGGCCGCTGGAGCAGAAACGGTTGACGGTGAGGCCGCTCACCGTGACTGGCAACCCGGCCCGCAACGCGACCTGGCGCGCGATGTTGCTGCCGGTCGCGCCCTCGGGGAAGGCGCAGCCGAGGATCACGTCCTCGACCTCCGCGGGCTCGATGCCGGCGCGCTGCACCGCGGCCTGCACCGCGAAGCCGCCGAGCGTCGCGCCGTGGGTCATGTTGAAGGCGCCCTTCCAGCTGCGGGCGAGCGGCGTGCGGGCGGTGGAGACGATCACTGCTTTCGTCATGATGCTTGGCGTCCTCGCGTTTACAGGCCGTGGCCGAAGGTCTTGCCGTCGGCAGCCAGGCGCGCCAGCAGCGGCGCCGGCTCCCAGAAGGCCGCGTCGTCGAGCGGGTTGTGCTGGAAGCGCCGCATCGCGCGCACCACGTTGAACAGGCCCACCTCGTCGGCATGGCGCATCGGCCCGCCGCGGTGCAGCGGGAAGCCGTAGCCGGTGAGGTAGACCATGTCGATGTCGCCGGCCTTGGCCGCGATCCCCTCCTCGAGCAGGTGCGCGCCCTCGTTCACCAGCGCGTAGACCAGGCGCTCGACGATCTCGTCGTCGCCGATCTTGCGCGGCGTGATGCCCAGCGTCCTGCGATGGCCTTCGATCAGCTCGAGCACCACCGGCGACGGGATCGCGTCGCGCTTGCCGGCCTGGTAGTCGTACCAGCCGGCACCGGTCTTCTGGCCGAAGCGGCCGGTCTCGCACAGCAGGTCGGGGGTCTTGCTGTACTGCATGTGCGGCCGTTCGGCGTAGCGACGCTTGCGGATCGCCCAGCCGATGTCGTTGCCCGCCAGGTCGCTCATGCGGAACGGACCCATCGCGAAGCCGAAGCGCTCGATCGCCTTGTCCACCTGCTGTGGCGTGCTGCCTTCGTCGACCAGCAGGAAGGCCTGGCGCAGGTACTGCTCGACCATGCGGTTGCCGATGAAACCGTCGCAGACGCCCGAGACCACGCAGGTCTTGCGGATCTTCTTGCCCAGCTGCATCACAGTGGCGAGCACGTCCTTGCCCGTCTGCTCACCGCGCACCACCTCCAGCAGCTTCATCACGTTGGCCGGGCTGAAGAAGTGGGTGCCGATCACGTCCTGTGGCCGCCGCGTGAACGCGGCGATGCGGTTCAGGTCCAGCGTGGAGGTGTTGGACGCGAGGATGGCGCCGGGCTTCATCACCTCGTCGAGGCGACGGAACACCTGTTCCTTGACGCCCAGGTCCTCGAACACCGCCTCGATCACCACGTCGGCGTCGGCCAGGTCGGCGTAGTCCAGCGTCGTGCTCAACAGGCCCAGGCGCTGCTCGGCCCGCTCGGCCGTGAGCTTGCCCTTCTTCACATGCGCCTCGTAGTTGCGTCGGATCGTGGCCACGCCGCGATCCAGCGCCTCCTGCTTCGTCTCGAGCATCACCACCGGCAGTCCGGCGTTGAGGAAGTTCATCGCGATGCCGCCGCCCATGGTGCCGGCGCCGATGACGGCGAGCCGCTTCACGCTGCGCACCGGCGTGTCGGCCGGCACGTCGGCGATCTTGCCCGCCGCGCGCTCGGCCATGAACACATGCCGCAGCGCACGCGACTCGGGCGTGAGCATCAGCGCGGTGAAGGTCGACCACTCCAGCCGCAGGCCCTCATCGAACGGCAGCGCCACCGAGGCGGCGACCATGTCGATGCACTTGCGCGGCGCCGGGAACTGCGGGGCCATCGCGGTGGCGGTGTTGCGGGCGAACTGGAAATAGGCGTCGGCGTTCGGGTGATGGGCCGTGGAGCCGGCGCACCAGCGGCAGCGGGCGCCGAGCCGCCACTTCGGCCGCGAAGGCCAGCGCCGCGGTCATCAGATCGCCCTCGACCAGCCGGTCGAACAGCCGCTGGCCGGGCAGCGCCGCGAGCCGCTCGCTCGCCACCGGCTCGCCGCTGAGGATCATGTTCAGCGCGTCCTCGACGCCCAGCACGCGCGGCAGGCGCTGCGTGCCGCCGGCCCCCGGGATCAGGCCGATCTTCACCTCCGGCAGGGCGACCTGGCAGCCCGGCGCGGCCACGCGGTAATGGCAGCCGAGCGCGAGCTCCAGTCCGCCACCCATGCAGACCGTGTGCAGCGCGGCGATCACCGGCTTGCCCGACGCCTCGATGGCGAGGATGAGGCTCAGCAGGTTGGGCTCGCGCATCGCCTGCGGCGTGTCGAACTCGCGGATGTCGGCGCCGCCCGAGAAGGCCCGGCCGGCGCCGGTGATCACGATCGCCTGCACCGCCGGATCGTCCTGGGCACGCACCAGGCCGTCGGCCACGTCGCGCCGGGTGGCATGGCCCAGGCCGTTGACCGGCGGGTTGTCGAGCGTGATGACGGCCGCCGGGCCGTGGACTGCATAACGGGCACTCATGGATCGGGCTCTCCAGGACGACAGTCGGAAATAGAACGATCGTTCGATTCTGGCCCAGGAGCGGCGCGGCGGCGTGTCGCTGCCGTGACAGCCGTGCCGGACTCAGACCTCCAGCCACTCCCGGCGGACTTCGGCGTCAGCGCGCAGGTCCGCCGGCGTGCCCTCGAACACGATGCGCCCGTGGCCCATGACATAGCAGCGCTGGGCGACGTCGAGTGCGATGGTGAGCTTCTGCTCGACCAGCAGCACGGCCATGCCACGCTGCTGCAGTTCGCGCAGGAAGCCCGCCACCTGGTCCACCAGTTTCGGCGCCAGGCCTTCGGTCGGTTCGTCGACCAGCACCAGGTCGGGATCGCCCATCAGCGTGCGGCACAGCGTCAGCATCTGCTGCTCGCCGCCCGACAGCAGGCCCGCCTCGGTGTGCTCGCGCTCCTTCAGGCGCGGGAACATCCGGTACATGTCGTCGAGGCGCCAGCGTGGCGGCCGCGCCGGCTGGCCCGCCCCACCTTTCTGCCCGAGCTGCAGGTTCTGCAGCACCGTCAGGCCGGGGAACACGTCACGGCTCTCGGGCACGTAGCCGACGCCGCGGCGCGCGATGTCGAACGGGGCGCGCCCCAGCAACTCCTCGCCCCGCCACGTGACGCTGCCGCGGCCGTCGACCAGGCCCATCACCGCCTTCGCGGTGGTCGAGCGGCCCGAGCCGTTGCGGCCCAGCAGGCTGACGATCTCGCCCGGCTGCACCTGCAGCGACACGCCGTGCAGCACGTGGCTCTTGCCATAGTAGGCGTGGAGCTCGTCGAGGCGCAGCATCACGCGTCCCCGACCGCCAGCGCGGCACCCAGGTAGGCCTCCTGCACCGTCGCATTGGCCCGCACGGCGGCGGGCGTGTCGCAGGCGATCACCTCGCCGTAGACCAGCACCGCGATGCGATCGGCCAGATCGAACACCACGCCCATGTCGTGCTCCACGGCCAGCAGCGTGCGGCCCTCGCTCGCCTCGCGGATCAGCTGCACGAAGCGGCGCGTCTCGCTGCGGCTCATGCCGGCGGTGGGCTCGTCGAGCAGGATCACGCCGGCGCCGCCGGCGATCGTCAGGCCGATCTCCAGTGCGCGCTGCTCGGCGTAGGTCAGGTCGGCTGCCGCCACGTCGCGCTTGCGGTCGAGGTGCAGCATCGCCATCACCTGCTCGGCGCGCTCGTTGGCGTCGCGCAGGTCGGCCAGGAACTTCCAGAACGCGTAGCGATGCCCCAGGCTCCACAGCACGGCGCAGCGCAGGTTCTCGAACACCGACAGACGTGTGAACAGGTTGCTGACCTGGAAGCTGCGCGCCAGGCCCAGGCGGTTGATCTCGTGCGGTGCGCAGCCGTCGATGCGCGCCCCGTGCAGCCGGATCTCGCCGCTGCTGGGCGCGAAGCGCCCGCTGATGAGGTTGAACAGCGTCGACTTGCCGGCGCCGTTGGGTCCGATCAGCGCCACGCGCTCGCCGGAGCGCACCTGCAGGTCGGCGCCGCGGATGATCTCGGTCTTGCCGAAATGCTTGCGCACGCCGCGCAGCTCGAGCGCGAAGTCGGCCGTGGGGCTCACGAGGCCTCCTTCTGCCGGATCTCGTGCGCGATTTCCTGCTGCACGGCGCCCCATCGACGGGCGAACTCGCGGCGCGTGAGCTCGAACAGGCCCAGCCCGGCCAGCGCGACCAGGACTGCGCCGCACCAGCTGTCGACGCCATGCGGCTCCAGCGGCACGCCCAGGTAGCGCAGCGGGCCGCCGCCCAGCGCGGCGTCGAGCCGCAGGTGATACACCATCTCGATCATCGCGCCGACGCCGGCCAGCACCGTGAGCGCCGTGCCGGCGAGCGCGAGGTAGGCCGGCCACAGCGGACGCAGCCGGCCGTAGGCCGCGACGCGCAGGTTCATCATCACCAGACCGGCCAGGCCGCCCGGCGCGTACATCACCATGATCAGGAAGACGAGGCCGAGGTAGAGCAGCCAGGCCTGGGTGAACTCGCTGAACAGCACGAAGGCCAGCACCATCAGCACGGCGCCGAGGATGGGGCCGAAGAAGAAGCCCGCGCCGCCGAGGAAGGTGAACAGCAGGTAGGCCCCCGAGCGCTGCAGGCCCACGACCTCGGCGGTGACGATCTCGAAGTTCAGTGCGTGCAGGCCCCCGACAGGCCGGCGAAGCCGCCCGCGATGACGAAGGTGAGATAGCGCACCCGCTGGGCGTCGTAGCCGATGTAGCCGACCCGCTCCGGGTTGTCGCGCACCGCGTTGAGCATGCGACCCAGCGGCGTGCGCGTGAAGGCGAACATCGCCGCCGTGGCGAAGAAGGTGTAGAGCGCGATCAGGGCATAGACCTGGATCTGCGGACCGAAGCTGATGCCCGCCACCGGCGCACCGATCACGCGGTCGGCGGCGACGCCGGCCTCGCCGCCGAAGAACTCGGGGACCATCAGCGACATCGCGAACACCAGCTCCGCCAGGCCCAGCGTGATCATCGCGAACGGCGTGCCCGACTTGCGGGTGGTGACGAAGCCCAGCAGCAGCGCGACGCCGATCCCGGCGAGTGCGCCGACCAGCGGCACCAGGCTCACCGGCAGCGGCAGCTGCCCGTCGGCCGCGCGGTTGAGCGCATGGATCGCCAGGTAGGCGCCGAGGCCGCTGTAGACCGCGTGGCCGAAGCTGAGCATGCCGCCCTGCCCCAGCAGCATGTTGTAGGACAGGCAGGCGATGATCGCGATGCCCATCTGCGACAGCAGCGTCAGCGACAGGCCGCTGCCGAACAGCAGCGGCGCCACGGCCAGCAGCAGCGCGAACAGCCCCCAGACGAGACCGCGCGCCACGTTGCGCGGGCGGTATCGGAACACCGGCGCCATGGCCTGCTCAGCCTTCCCGCGTGCCGAGCAGTCCGCGGGGGCGGAAGATCAGCACAAGCACCAGCAGCAGGTACGGCAGGATCGGTGCGACCTGCGAGACCGTGAGCCGCAGCAGCGAGTTGCCCGCCGCGGCAGGGCCGACCTCCAGGCCCAGCGAGCGCAGCAGCGCGCCGAGCGAGTAGTCCACCGCGACCGCGAAGGTCTGCAGCACGCCGATCAGCAGCGACGCCACGAAGGCGCCCGGCAACGAGCCCATGCCGCCGACCACCACCACGACGAAGATCACCGAGCCGACGGTAGCCGCCATCGCCGGTTCGGTGACGAAGGTGCTGCCGCCGATCACGCCGGCCAGCCCGGCCAGCGCCGCACCGGCGCCGAACACCCCCATGAACACGCGCGGCACGTTGTGCCCCAGCGCCTCGGCCATCTCGGGGTGGGTCAGTGCCGCCTGGATCACCAGGCCGACGCGGGTGCGGGTGATCAGCAGCCACAGCGCCAGCAGCATCAGCAGGGCCACCAGCATCATGAAACCACGCGTGGCAGGGAACGGCGAGCACACGGCCCCGGCGGCGCTGCACAGGGCGGCCGGCGCCGCCCCCCACAGCAGCTGCAGGCCCTCACCCGCCGTCGCCACCAGCGTGAAGGCCGGGCCGCGCAGCGCGGCGGGTGGCTGGAAATCGAGCGCGACGCGCCCCCACAGCAACTGCACCACTTCCAGGATGACGTAGGACAGGCCGAAGGTCACCAGCAGCTCGGGCACATGGCCGTGGCGGTGCAGGCGGCGCAGGCAGGCGCGCTCGAACAACGCCCCGAGCACTCCGACCGCCAACGGCGCCAGCACCAGCGCGGGCCAGAAGCCGACCCCCTTGGCGATCGTGTAGCCCAGGTAGGCGCCCAGCATGTAGAAGCTGGCGTGCGCGAAGTTCAGCACGCCCATCAGGCTGAAGATCAGCGTCAGCCCCGAGCTGAGCATGAACAGCAGCAGCCCGTAGCTCAGGCCGTTGAGCATCGAGAGGGTGAAGAACTCCATCGGGCGCCCGTGCTCGCGTCCGCGCTGCAGAGAACGAGGCCTAGGGCCGCTTCATCTGGCAGCTGGTGGGCGTGCTCGACACGAAGGCCGGCAACTCCTTGACCGGCGCCAGCGTCATGCCGGTGTTCTCCGGGCTGTACGGGAACTTCGCGTCGGCCTGCTGCCACACCGTGATGAAGAGCGGCTGCTGCAGCTGGTGGTCGGACTTGCGCATCTCGACCTCGCCGCTGAAGCTGTTGAACTTCAGGCCCTCCATCGCCGCCGCCACCTTCAGCGGCTCGGTCGACTTCGCCCGCGCCATCGCCTGCGAGAGGATGTTGTAGATGTGGACCACCGAGCCGGTGTAGAAGTCGTCGTTGAGCTTCTGCCGGAACTCGTTCTGCCATTGGCCCATCGCGCCGGGCATGTTGTAGTGGTGGTAGGCGACCTGGTAGACACGGCCGTCGAAGTTGCGGCCGAGCGCCGTGGGCGCGCCGGTCACGCCGGTGTAGTAGGTGAAGAACCGCCCGGCGTAGCCGCTCTCGTTGGCGGCCTTCATCAGCAGAGACAGGTCGGAGCCCCAGTTGCCGGTGATCACGCTGTCGGCCCCGCTCGCCTTGATCTTGGCGATGTACGGCGCGAAGTCGCGCACCTGCGCGAGCGGGTGGAAGTCTTCGCCGACCACCTGCACGTCGGGCCGCTTCTTCGCCAGGTTCTCCTTCGCGTAGCGCGCCACCTGCTGGCCGTGCGAGTAGTTCTGGTTGAGCAGGTAGACCTTCTTGACGTCGGGAAGGTCCTTGATGAAGGTCGTGAGCGCCTCCATCTTCATGGAGGTATCGGCGTCGAAGCGGAAGTGCCAGTAGCTGCAGCGGCTGTTGGTGAAGTCGGGGTCGACCGCGGAGTGGTTGAGGTAGATCACCTCCTTGCCCGGGTTGCGCTCGTTGTGCTTGGCCACCGCATCGATCATCGCGCCGGCCACCGAGGAACCGTTGCCCTGCGTCACGTAGCGCACGCCCTGGTCCACCGCGGACTTCAGCGCGTTGACGGTTTCGCTGGGGCTGAGCTTGTTGTCGAACGGGACGATCTCGAAGCGCACGCCGGCCGGGTTGAGCCGGGGATCCTTGTTGAACTTCTCGGCGAAGAACTGGAAGCTCCGGACCTGGTTCTGGCCCACCGGGGCCATCAGGCCCGACAGCGGGTCGATCCAGGCGATCTTGACGGTCTCGCCCTTCTGCGCCGCCGCCGTGCCCACGGCCAGCAGCATCAGCGAACCGACCGCCGTTCGGTGCATCCAGGTCGCGATCCGCATCATCGTCTCCGCTCGTGGTGGGCCGTTCAGGCGGTCGGCAGCTTGTGATCCTTGAGCTGCTCGCGCAGCCGCATCTTCTGGATCTTGCCGGTGGCGGTGTGCGGGATCTCGACGACGAACACCACGTCATCCGGAATCTGCCACTTGGCGATCCGGCCTTCGTAGTGCGCCAGCATCTGCGCCCGCGTGAGCTCCACGCCCGGCTTGGGCACCACCACCAGCAGCGGCCGTTCGTCCCACTTCGGGTGGAAGGCGGCCACCACGGCCGCCTCGTGGACGCCGGGATGCGCCATCGCGATGTTCTCCAGCTCGATCGAGCTGATCCACTCGCCGCCGGACTTGATGACGTCCTTGCTGCGGTCGGTGATCTGCATGTAGCCGTCGGCGTCGATGGTCGCCACGTCGCCGGTCGGGAACCAGCCGTCGTGCAGCGGCGAGGCCGTCTGCTTGAAGTAGCGGTCGATCACCCACGGCCCGCGCACCAGCAAGTCACCGGAGCTCTTGCCGTCCCAGGGCTGCATGCCTCCATCGTCGCCGACGATCGCCATGTCGACGCCGAACACCACCTTGCCCTGCTTCTCCTGCAGGTGGCGCTGGGCCTCCTTGGGCAGCGCGTCGTGCTTGGATTTCAGGCGCGCCAGCGTGCCCAGCGGCGACATCTCGGTCATGCCCCAGGCGTGGATCACCTCGACGCCGTAGTCGTCCTCCAGCGTCTTCAGCATCGCCGGCGGGCAGGCCGAGCCACCGATGACGGTGCGCTTGAAGGTGGAGAACTTCAGGCCGTTCTGCTTCACGTAGGTCAGCAGGCCCAGCCACACGGTGGGCACGCCGGCGCTGAAGCTCACGCGTTCGGCCTCGAACAACTCGTAGAGCGACTTGCCGTCGAGGTGCGGGCCGGGAAACACCACCCGGCAGCCGGTCAGGGCCGAGGCATAGGGCAGGCCCCAGGCGTTGACGTGGAACATCGGCACCACCGGCAGCACGGTGTCGCGTGCCGCCAGCGCCATGCCGTCCGGCAGCGCCGCCGCCATCGCGTGCAGCAGGCTGGAGCGGTGGCTGTAGACAGCGCCCTTGGGGTTGCCGGTCGTGCCCGAGGTGTAGCAGATGCTCGACGCCGTGTTCTCGTCGAAGCTGGGCCAGCGGTAGTCGCCGTTCTCGGCCTCCAACAGCTCCTCGAAGCACAGCAGGTTCGGCACGCTGGTCTGTGCCGGCATGTGGGCGCGGTCCGTCATCGCGACGAAGTGGCGCACCGTGGGCAACTGCGCGGCGAGCTTCTCGACCAGCGGCAGGAACGTCAGGTCGAAACAAAGCACCCGGTCCTCGGCGTCGTTGACGATCCAGGCGATCTGCTCCGGGAACAGCCGCGGATTGACGGTGTGGCACACCAGCCCCGAGCCGGACGAGGCGTAGTAGATCTCGAGGTGGCGATAGCCGTTCCAGGCCAGCGTGCCGACGCGGTCGCCCGCCTCGCAGCCGAGCCGCGCCAGCGCCTGCGCCAGCTTGCGGGCGCGCAGCTCGACATCGACCCAGGTGCAGCGATGCACATCGCCCTCGACCCGCTTGGAAACGATCTCGGTGTCACCATGGTGACGCGCTGCATGCGTGATCAGCGACGAGATCAGCAGCGGCATCTGCATCATCTGCCCCATCAACAAGGCCATGGTCTTTCCCTCTTCGATTGGCAATGGAATGCGGGCGATCATAGAAAGCGTCCCGCAAGGCTTCGGCTGGGGTATGCCCTAGACGGCAGCAGGCGTGAGAGGGCTCGCTAGACTGCCGGGCATGCAAGATGTTTCCCTGCCGGAGCTCGACCGGCCCGACGCGACACCCCTCGGCCTGCACTGGCGCAACCGCTATGCCGCACTGGGCCCCGTCTTCCACACGCGACTCGCGGCGCAGAGGCTGCCGCAGCCGCACTGGGTGGCCACCAGCGACAGCGCCGCCCGCCTGCTCGGCTGGCCCGGCGACTGGGCCGAGCGCGCCGACTGGCAGGCGCTGGAGGTGTTGTCCGGCGGACGCACCTGGCCGGGCAGCGAGCCGCTGGCCACCGTCTACAGCGGCCACCAGTTCGGCGTCTGGGCCGGTCAGCTGGGCGATGGCCGGGCCCTGCTGCTGGGCGAGATCGACACGCCGAACGGACCGATGGAGCTGCAGCTCAAGGGCGCCGGCCGCACGCCCTATTCGCGCATGGGCGACGGCCGCGCGGTGCTGCGTTCGTCGATCCGCGAGTTCCTGTGTTCCGAAGCGATGCACTTCCTGGGCATTCCGACGACGCGCGCGCTGGCGGTCGTCGGTTCACCGCTGCCGGTGCGGCGCGAAACCGTCGAGACCGCCGCGGTCGTGACGCGGGTGGCGCCGAGCTTCGTGCGCTTCGGCCACTTCGAGCACTTCGCCCATCATGGCTTGCCCGAAGCGCTGCGCACGCTGGCCGACTTCGTGATCGACCAGCACCACCCCGCCTGCCGCGAGGCGGCCAATCCCTATGCCGCGCTGCTGGAGACGGTGGCGCGCCGTACCGCCACGCTGCTGGCCGACTGGCAGGCCGTGGGCTTCTGCCACGGCGTGATGAACACCGACAACCTGTCGATCCTCGGCCTGACGATCGACTACGGTCCGTTCGGCTTCCTCGACGGTTTCGACCCCGGCCATGTCTGCAACCACTCGGACCACCAGGGCCGTTATGCCTACTCGCGCCAGCCGAGCGTGGCGTTCTGGAACCTGCATGCGCTGGCGCAGGCGATGCTGCCGCTGATCGCGATGGGCGGCGAGGTGACCGAGGCCACCGGCGACCTGGCGCTGGAGGCGATCGAGCCCTACAAGCACACGTTCTCCGAGGCCATGGCAGCGCGGCTTCGCGCCAAGCTCGGCCTCGCCGGCGAACGCGACGAGGATGTGGCGCTGGCCGACGACTGGCTCCAGCTGATGGCCACCGAGCGCGCCGACCACACCATCACCTGGCGCAGGCTGGCGCAGTGGTCGCCGGCCGAGCCGCAGGCGGTGCGCGACCTCTTCCTCGACCGCCCGGCCTTCGATGCCTGGGCCGACCGCTATGCACGTCGCCTCGCGCTCGACGGCCGCGCGGAGGCCGAGCGCCGCTTGCAAATGGACCGCGCGAACCCCAAGTACGTGCTGCGCAACCACTTGTGCGAGAACGCGATCCGTGCGGCACAGGGTGGCGATTTCGGCGAGACACAGCGCCTGCTGAAAGTTCTGGAGCGGCCGTTCGACGAACAGCCGGAGCACTCGGCCTATGCCGAGTTTCCGCCCGATTGGGCGCAAACCCTGGAGGTGTCCTGTTCATCATGAGTTCCACCGACGACAAGCCCCGCAAGGTCCAGAAGACCGAGGCCGAATGGCGTGCCCAGCTCGACCCGATGCAGTTCGAGGTGACGCGCCACGGCGCCACCGAGCGTGCCTTCACGGGCAAATATGCCGATCACTGGCAGGAAGGCGTGTACCACTGCGTCGGCTGCAACGCGCCGCTGTTCGACTCGGGCACGAAGTTCGACGCCGGCTGCGGCTGGCCCAGCTACTTCCAGCCGCTGCGCGGCGAGATCATCGACCGCGTGGTCGACCGCAGCCACGGCATGGTGCGCGTGGAGGTGCGCTGCCAGGACTGCGGCGCGCACCTCGGCCACGTCTTCCCCGACGGCCCCGAGCCGACCGGCGAGCGCTACTGCATCAACTCGGCCTCGCTGGGCTTCGAGCCCCGGAAATGACCCGGTGCCAGCGCCCCGGCGCCGGCACCGCACAATCGGGGCCCTGGGCAACGACCGACCCTCGCGATGAAGTTCCTGTTCGACCTGCTTCCCATCGTCCTGTTCTTCGTGGCCTTCAAGGTGGCCGAAGGCCAACCCGACGCGGCGGCCGCGTTCGCCAGCCAGCATTTCGGCTTCCTGGTCTCCGGCGGCATGGTCGGCCCGAAGGAGGCGCCGGTGCTGCTGGCCACGCTGGTGGTCATCGTGGCCACCTTCGCGCAGATCGGCTGGCTGCTGCTGCGCGGCAGGAAGGTGGACACGATGCTGTGGGTCAGCCTCGGGCTGGTCACGTTGCTCGGCGGCGCCACCGTCTGGTTCCACAACGAGACCTTCATCAAGTGGAAGCCCAGCGTGCTGTACTGGGTCATGGGGACGGCGTTCTGGCTCAGTCACGCCGTGTTTCGAAAGAACCTGTTGCAGACGCTGATGGGCGGCCAGCTGCAGCTGCCGCCGGCGGTGTGGCGCAACCTCAACTTCATGTGGATCGCCTTCTTCGCGTTCATGGGCCTGGCGAACCTCTACGTCGCCTACAGCTTCCCGACCGACGTGTGGGTCAATTTCAAGCTGTTCGGCGGCGTGGGCCTGATGCTCCTGTTCACGCTGGCGCAAGGCCTCTACCTGAGCCGCCACATCAAGACCGAAGATGAGTGAGCCGAACGTGGGGCGCACCGCGCCGGCCTTCGCCCCGACCGCGGCCGAGCTCGAGGCCGCGTTGCGGGACGCGCTGGCGCCGCAATCGCTGCACGTCAGCGACGACAGCCACCAGCACGCCGGCCATGCCGGCGCCCGCGAAGGCGGGCATTACAGCGTCCATCTGGTCAGTGAGCGCTTTGACGGTTTGTCACGTCTGGCGCGGCACCGCCTTGTGTATGATGCCGTCGCCTCGTGGATGCCCCGCGGCATTCATGCCCTGGCACTCACCACGCTCACCCCCACCGAAGCGGCCCGCAGCACCCCTTGAAGCCGTCGCCCCGCGACGCCGCCCGCCGCCCTTTCCCTACCGAGGTTCTGATCGCATGAAGCCGTACACCCTTGCCGTTCGCGCATCGTCCATCGCGCTGGCCGCCGCCCTGCTCGCCCCGGCGCTGGCCGCAGCGCAGAACATCGCCATCGTCAACGGCAAGCCGGTCCCGAGGCGCGCGCCGACGCCCTGCTGCAGCAGGTCACGAAGCAGGCACAGAGCCAGGGCCAGCAGCTGCCGCCCGAGACCGAGCGTCAGGTGAAGGACGAGGTGGTGCTGCGCGAGATCTTCACGCAGGCCGCCGAGAAGCGCGGCGTGACCGCCACGCCGGAATACAAGGCGCAGATGGAACTGGCCCGCCAGAGCATCCTGATCCGCGAGCTGTTCGCCGACTTCCAGAAGAAGAACCCCGTCACCGACGCCGAGGTCCAGGCCGAGTACGACAAGTACAAGGCCCAGGCCGGCGACAAGGAATACCGTGTGCGCCACATCCTCGTGGAGACCGAGGACGAGGCCAAGGCCCTGATCGCGCAGATCCAGGGCGGCGCGAGCTTCGAGGAAACGGCCAAGAAGTCCAGCAAGGACCCGGGCTCGGCGCCCAACGGCGGCGATCTCGACTGGGCCGCCCCGGGCAGCTTCGTGCCCGAGTTCTCCAACGCAATGGTCAAGCTCGAGAAGGGCAAGATGACCGAGGCACCGATCAAGAGCCAGTACGGCTTCCACATCCTGAAGCTCGAGGACGTGCGCGACGCCCAGTTCCCGCCGCTGGCCGAAGTGAAGCCGCAGATCGAGCAGCGCCTGAGCCAGCAGAAGGTCGGCGCCTTCCGCGACGAACTCAAGAGCAAGGCCAAGACCGACTACAAGTTCGAGTGACCCGGTCGCGGGCCCTCGACGGCATCAGGCGCCCTGCGGGGCGCCTTTTTCATGCCCGACGGCCAGTCCCGCACGGTTGGAAAACGCATTCGCGTGTCAGTGCTCGTCCGGCACGCGCGGCACCGCCTGCGGCGCGTCGCAGGTCTGCAGCTGCGCGAAGACGAGCGCGGCGCAGACCGTCATCAGGCCGATGCAGGCAAAGGCCGCGTGGAAGGTCTGCACCACGGCCGCCGATCCCTGGGCCTGCGTGTGTCCGCCGAACGCCACCAGCAGCGCGGCGGCGGCCGCGACACCCAGGCTCATCGAGACTTGCATCACCACCGACAGCAGGCTGTTGCCGGCGCTGGCGTTGCGACCCTCCAGGTCCCCCAGCGTCAGCGTGTTCATGGCGGTGAACTGCAGCGAGTTGACGATGCCGAACGCGGCCAGGTGCAGCATCAGTGCCCAGCGGCCGGTCTCCAGATCGACCAGCGCGAAGCTGGCGATCATCAACCCCAGCAGCACGGTGTTGCCGATCAGCGTGCGGCGGTAGCCCAGGCGCCCGATCAGCGGTTCGGCGAAGGTCTTGGACAGCATCGCGCCGAGCGCCGTCGGGATCAGGCTCATGCCGGCGGCGGCCGGCGAATAGGCGAGCCCGACCTGCAGGAACAGCGGCATCAGGAAGGGAATCGCGCCGCTGCCGAGCCGCGCGAACAGGTTGCCGATCAGGCCCACCGCGAAGGTCGGGATCGAGAACAGCCCGAGCCCGAACAGCGGCTGCGGCGCGCGCGCCGCATGCAGCCAGTAGCCGCCGAGCGCCGCGAAGCCGGCGAACAGCAGCAGCATCGAGCTCGCGAACCCCAGCGCCCGTTCGCCCAGGCCCTGCAGCGCGACGGAGATCATCACGATGCTCGCGCCGAACAGCACGTAGCCCCACAGGTCGAAACGCTGCGCCGCGCCGTCCCGCAGGTCCGGCATGTAGCGCCGTGCGGCCACCACGCCCACCAGGCCGACCGGCAGGTTGATCAGGAACACCCAGTGCCAGGTGGCCACCTCGACCAGCCAGCCGCCCAGGCTGGGACCGATCAGCGGACCAACCAGACCCGGGATCGTGACGAAGGCGAGCGTGCGCAGCAGTTGGTCCTTGGGGAACACACGCAGGATGGCGAGCCGACCCACCGGCAGCAGCAGCGCGCCGCCCACGCCCTGCAGCACGCGCGCCGCGGCGAGCTGGCCGAGCGTGGCCGACAGCGCGCAGGCCGCCGACCCGACGCTGAACACGACGATCGCGCCGATGAAGATGCGCCGCGTTCCGAAGCGGTCGGCCAGCCAGCCCGACACCGGGATCAGCAGCGCCACCGTCAGCATGTAGGCGATCACGACGGCCTGCATGCGCAGCGGGCTCTCGCCGAGGTCGCGCGCCATCGCAGGCAGCGCGGTGTTGACGATGGTGCCGTCCAGCGTCTGCATGAAGAAGGCCACCGCCACCAGCCAGGGCAGCATGCGGCGGGCGCGTTCGCCGATCGCTGCGCCGTCCGTCATCGTGGGCACCTCACCGCACGGCCAGCCACAGCATCAGCGCGCCGATCAGCAGCGGCTGGTGCAGCATGTAGAAGCTCAGGCTCCAGCGCCCCAGCACGGCCAGCGGTCGGGCTGCGGTGGGCAACGGGCCGCCGAGCCATCCCGGGCGGTGCTCGATCAACCACCGGCCGGCCGCCAGGCCCCACCACATGACGCCCAGCCAGGGCAGCAGCGCACGTAGTCCTCGGTGACCGGCCGGCGCGTCACCAGGCCGACCCAGTTGGCGAGCCGGCTGTCGAACAGCGGGTGCTGCACGAACTGCGGCAGCAGGATCGCCGCCAGCCCCAGCGGCCACAGCCAGCGCCCTGCACCGGCGGAGAAACGGCAGACGATCAGCATCAGCGCGATGCCGTGCAGCACGCCGAAGCTGATCCAGCTGCGCGGGAACATCAGCGCGCTGCCGGCGCTGACCAGCAGCGCGCAACCGGCGACCTGGGCCCAACGGCGCCAGAAGCGCGCCCCGCCCTGGCCGGCGTGCAGCGCGACGGCCTGGCCGAGGCCGGCGCAGAACAGGAACAGGCTGACGATCGCGGTGCGCTGGTGCAGCCAGAACGGATCGGCGTGGAAGTTCGCGCCGATCAGCCGGAAGTGGGCCAGGTCGAAGCAGAAATGGAACACCGCCATCCAGACGATGGCCAGACCGCGCAGCGCGTCGAGGCGGGCATGCCGGTCCGCGAGGGACCGCAGCGGCCCGCCTCCCATCAGGCGGCCCAGCGGCGCGCGTTGCGGAACATGCGCAGCCAGGGGCTGGCAGCGGTGACGTCACCGCCGCTCCAGCTCATCTGCACGTTGCGGAACACGCGCTCGGGGTGCGGCATCAGCGCGGTGTAGCGGCCGTCGGGCGTGGTCACCGCGGTCAGGCCTTCGGGGCTGCCGTTGGGGTTGTGGGGATAGGCCTCGGTGGCGCGGCCGGCCGGGTCCACGTAGCGCATGGCGCGGTGCACCGCGCGGGCGTCGCCGCGCTGGGAGAAGTCGGCATAGCCCTCGCCGTGCGCCACCGCGATCGGCAGCCGGCTGCCGGCCATGCCGGCGAAGAACAGCGACGGACTCTCCAGCACCTCCACCTGCGCCAGCCGCGCCTCGAACTGTTCGCTGCGGTTGCGGGTGAACTTGGGCCAGGCCTGAGCGCCGGGGATGATGGGCGCCAGCGCCGCCATCATCTGGCAGCCGTTGCAGACGCCGAGCGCGAAGCTGTCGTCGCGGTTGAAGAACGCCGCGAACTGGTCGGCCAGCCGCGGGTTGAACAGCACCGAGCGCGCCCAGCCCTCGCCGGCGCCCAAGGTGTCGCCGTAGCTGAAGCCGCCGCAGGCGACGAAGCCGCGGTACATGTCGAGCCGGGCCCGGCCCGACTGCAGGTCGCTCATGTGCACGTCGTAGGTCTCGAAGCCGGCCTGCGCCATCGCATAGGCCATCTCGATGTGCGAGTTGACGCCCTGCTCGCGCAGGATCGCGAGCTTCGGACGGGCGAGCTTCAGGAAGGGCGCGGCCACGTCCTCGGCCGGATCGAAGCTGGGTTGCCACTGCAGGCCGGCATCGTCCGGCGCGCCGGCTGCCGCATGCTCGGCCTCGGCACAGCCCGGGTGGTCGCGCAGCGCGGCGATGCGCCAGCTCACCTCGTCCCAGGCCTGATGCAGTTCGCGCAGCGGCGCGCTGAACACGGCCTTGGCGTCGCGCCAGACCTCGATGACACCGCGGTCGTTGGGCTTGCCGATCACGTGGCTGTGACGGCCGAGGCCGGCCTCGCGCAGCACGTGGAGCACCTTGTCGCGCTCGGCGCCGGCGACCTGGATCACCGCGCCCAACTCCTCGGCGAACAGCGCCTTCAGCGTCAGCTCCTCGCGGCGCGCACCCACCTGGCCGGCCCAGTTCTTGGCATCGCCGCTGTCCATGCGGCTGTCGGACACGCCGTCGCCCTCGGTCACCAGCAGGTCGACGTTGAGCGACACGCCGCAGTGGCCGGCGAAGGCCATCTCGCAGACCGTCGCCCACAGGCCGCCGTCGGAACGGTCGTGGTAGGCCAGCAGCCGGCCTTCGCCGCGCAGGCGGTGGATGGCGGCCACCAGCTGCTTCAGCAGCGCGGCATCGTCGAGGTCGGGTGCGCTGTCGCCCAGCTGCTCCAGCGTCTGCGCCAGGATCGAGCCGCCCAGGCGGTTGCGGCCCTGCCCCAGGTCGATCAGGATCAGCGAGGTATCACCCGGCTGCAGCTGCGGCGTGAGCGTGCCGCGCACGTCGGCCAGGCTGGCGAAGGCGGTGACGATCAGCGAGACCGGCGCGGTCACCTGCTTCGCCTCGCCGGATTCGGCGTCGCTCCAGCGCGTGCGCATCGACAGCGAATCCTTGCCGACCGGCACCGCGATGCCCAGCGCCGGACACAGCTCCAGGCCGACCGCGCGCACCGTGTCGTACAGCGCTGTGTCCTCGCCGGGTTCGCCGCAGGCGGCCATCCAGTTGCAGCTGAGCTTGACGCGCGGCAGCTCGATCGGCGCGGCCAGCAGGTTGGTGATGCTCTCGGCCACCGCCATGCGGCCGGCGGCCGGCGCGTCGATCAGGGCCAGCGGCGTGCGCTCGCCCATCGCCATGGCCTCGCCGTGGAAGCCGGCATGGTCGGCCAGCGTCACCGCGCAGTCGGCCACCGGCACCTGCCACGGGCCGACCATCTGGTCACGATGGCTCAGACCCCCGACCGTGCGGTCGCCGATGGTGATCAGGAAGCGCTTGCTGGCCACCGTGGGATGGCGCAGCACGTCGAAGGCGGCCTGCTGCAGCGTCACGCCCGCCAGCGCCAACGGCTCCAGGTGGTGCGCCACGCGCTGCACCTGGCGGTGCATCTTCGGCGGCTTGCCGAGCAGCACGTCCATCGGCATGTCGATCGGCGTGCCGTGCTCGCCCTGTCCGCCGGGGCCGTCCTCGAGCACCAGCTGCAGTGCGTCGCTGGCGACGCCGACCACCGCGTAGGGGCAACGTTCACGGCTGGCCATCGCCTCGAACAGCGGCAGGCTCTCGGGCGCGATCGCCAGCACGTAGCGCTCCTGGCTCTCGTTGCACCAGATCTCCTTCGGCGCCAGGCCGCTTTCCTCCAGCGGCACCTTGCGCAGGTCGAAGCGCGCGCCGCGGCCGGCGTCGTGCACCAGCTCGGGGAAGGCATTGCTGATGCCACCGGCGCCGACGTCGTGCACCGCGAGGATGGGATTGCCCGCGCCCAGCGCCCAGCAGTGGTTCAGGACCTCCTGCGCGCGCCGCTGGATCTCCGGGTTGCCGCGCTGCACCGAATCGAAATCCAGTGCCGCGGTGTTGGCGCCGGCTGCCATCGAGCTGGCGGCACCGCCGCCCATGCCGATGCGCATGCCGGGACCGCCGAGCTGGATCAGCAGCGTGCCGGCCGGGAACGGGATCTTGTGGGTCTGGCCGTCGCTGATCGTGCCCAGGCCCCGGCGATCATGATGGGCTTGTGGTAGCCGCGGCGCTGCGCCTGCGCACCGGCGCCGACCGTCTGCTCGTAGACGCGGAAGTAGCCGCCCAGGTTGGGTCGGCCGAACTCGTTGTTGAAGGCCGCGCCGCCCAGCGGGCCGTCGATCATGATCTGCAGCGCGCTCGCGATGTGCTCGGGCTTGCCGTAGCGCACACGCTCCCAGGCTCATGGGTGCCGGGCAACTGGAGGTTGGAGACCGAGAAGCCGGTCAGGCCGGCCTTGGGCCGGGCGCCGCGCCCGGTGGCGCCCTCGTCGCGGATCTCGCCGCCGGCGCCGGTGGACGCACCGGCGAACGGGGAGATCGCCGTCGGGTGGTTGTGCGTCTCGACCTTCATCAGCACGTGGGCCGTCTCGTGGCGCGCCGCATAGACCGGCGCATTGGTGTAGCCCTGCGGTAGCCAGCGCTCGATCGGGAAGCCCTCCATCACCGCCGCGTTGTCGCTGTACGCCACGATGGTGTGCTGCGGCGAGGTCTTGTGGGTGTGACGGATCATCTGGAACATCGAGTGTTCCTGAGCCTCGCCGTCGATCGTGAACTGCGCGTTGAAGATCTTGTGGCGGCAGTGCTCGGAGTTCGCCTGCGCGAACATCATCAGCTCCACGTCGGTCGGGTTGCGCTGCAGTCCGGTGAAGGCGGCGACGAGGTAATCGATCTCGTCGTCGCTCAGCGCCAAGCCGAAGTCGCGGTTCGCCGCTTCCAGCGCCGTGCGACCCCGGCCGATCACGTCGACCGTCTCCATCGGCTTCCCCGGCTGGGCATCGAACAGGTGGGCCGCGGCGCCGTGCTCGAAGGCCACGCTCTCGGTCATGCGGTCGTGCAGCAGTTCGGCCACGGCCGCGCGCTCGGCATCGGTGAGCGGCTTGCTGCCGCCGAGCAGTCCGCCCTTGAGCGTCAGCCGGTACTCGGTGACACGCTCGACGCGGCGGATGCCCAGGCCGCAGTTGTGGGCAATGTCAGTGGCCTTGCTGGCCCAGGGCGACACCGTGCCCAGGCGCGGCATCACCAGCACCAGGGTGCCCTCCGTCGGGCCGGCATAGGCGTCGCCGTAGCGCAGCAGGCCGGCCAGCTTGTCGCGTGCGGCTGCATCGAGCGCCGCCTCCGCCGCCACCCAGTGCACGTGCCGGGCATGGACCGCGGTGATGCGGGCGGCGAGCGCCTGCAACCGCGGCAACAGGGCCTGGGCACGGAAGGCGGACAGCGCGTTGCCGCCGTCGAAGGAGAGGATCGTGGGCTGGGTCATGGGGCGCGCGGAAGTCGCGGGTCTGGAGGGCGTGCGGTGCGAGGCGGGATGTCCCCTCGCAAACCCTAGATTTACGGGCCTGATGAGATAATCCCCGGCTATGTCGATCACGATCAAGACCGCCGCCGACGCCGACGGCATGCGCATCGCGGGGCGGCTCGCCTCCGAGGTGCTGGACATGCTGACGCTGCACGTCAAGCCCGGCATCACCACCGACGAGCTGGACCGCCTGGCGCACCGGCACATCGTCGAGGTGCAGGACGCCGTCCCGGCGCCGCTGAACTACGCGCCGCCCGGCTACACGCCCTACCCCAAGTCGATCTGCACGTCGATCAATCATCAGGTCTGCCACGGCATCCCGAACGACCGGCCGCTGAAGAACGGCGACATCGTCAACATCGACGTCACCGTCATCAAGGACGGCTGGCACGGCGACACCAGTCGCATGTTCGTGGTCGGCGAGGGCTCGATCGCGGCCCGCCGGCTGTGCTCGCTCACCTACGAGGCCATGTGGCGCGGCATCGTCAAGGTGAAGCCCGGCGTGCGACTCGGCGACATCGGCCACGCGATCCAGACCTTCACCGAACGCCAGGGCTTCTCGATCGTGCGCGAGTTCTGCGGGCACGGCATCGGCCGCAAGTTCCACGAGGAACCACAGGTGCTGCATTACGGCCGCCCCGGCACGCTGGAGGAATTGGTGCCCGGCATGGTGTTCACGATCGAGCCGATGGTGAACGCCGGGCGCCGCGAGATCAAGGAACTGGGCGACGGCTGGACCATCGTGACCAAGGACCGCTCGCTCTCGGCGCAGTGGGAGCACACGGTGCTGGTCACCGACACCGGCTACGAGGTGCTCACCCTCTCGGCCGGCAGCCCACCGCCGCCGGAACCCGGCGCGGCCTGATGAGCGCAGCGCTGCTGCCCGCACGCCCCGCCCCACCGTGCCG
>NZ_AZSN01000025.1:0-38382 GCF_000576225.1 Methylibium sp. T29-B
CCGGGGTAATCGTATTTTTCCTGCAGATTGACACGGTCCGCTCAAGAATCGCTAGGCGCGACAAGCACTTGCAAAACCGCCCCTTCCAAGCGTCTTGTGCTTTCGGTGCAAGTTGACACGCTTCGGCCTGCCGCAGCCTTTCACGCCGCCGGGGCCTCGAACGCCCCACCGATCTGCTTCGCTCGGCGAACGTCGTCCGAGTGCAGGTACATCGAAGTCGTGGAGAGCGACGCGTGCCGCAGGTTGTCCCGCACGGTTGTGAGTTCGGCGCCGCGCTGCAGCGCGTGGGTCGCGTGCGTGTGCCGCGTCCAGTGCGGTGTTGCCCGCCTCAGCTTCTCGGCCAGCGCGGGGTTCGCCTCCGCGAGGACACCGGCAGCGGTGGCGAAGAACCTCTTCACGATCGCCCACAGCCGCTTGGATGTGATGCCCGCCTCGCCATCGAGGCTGCCGAGCAACGGCGTGGCGGGGTCCCACTTCGCTGGCGTCACCGGAAAGCCTCGCTGAGCCAGCTGCCGGTCAAGCACCCCACGGGCCATCCCCGGCAACACGACCTTGCCGGACTTGCTGCCTTTGCCAACCACGTGCAGCCAGTGATCGCCATGCGCATCGACTTCGATGGATCCCAGCGTCGCGCGAACGAGCTCGCCGGCGCGCAGTCCAGTGCAATAGCTGAAGTCGATCACAAAGCGAAGCCGTTGAGCAGCGCCAGGCTGCCAGCCGTACGACCACTCCAAACCGTCGGCGACCGTCCTCAGGAGCTTCCACTCGCCTTCGGAAACACCCTCGTCGTATCCAAGGTCGCTTGCTTGGCACCGCGCACCTTGATGCCGGCGAATGGGTTGGCCAGGACATATCGCCGCTCGATCAGCCATCTGAACATCGAGCTGAGGACGGATAGCGCATAGCCCCTTGAGCGCGTGGACAAGCAACCCGCGAACGGCCGCCACTCGGCAGCGGTGCGAGGTGATGCCGGCCCCACCCAACGCTGCCTCGGTGAGGGTTGCCGCAAAAACGCCCGATAGGCCACGGCATCCTCTGTGGCCAGCGATGACAGTGCGACCCCGCGCTCGACGATTGCCCACAGCATCAACCGCTCCGCTTCCTTGCGATAGGCCCGCAGCGTCGCGGGCGCCTCATGCAGCGACAGCCACGCCTGGACTGCTTCGTAATCGTTGTTCGCTCGCAGGACGCACGACGCCCGCGGCGCGCGATGCAGGCCCATGGTGCCGTCGACCTCATGCGGCACGACGATCTTCTCCCATGGGACCACGTCGTCTGGTGCAGTGGTCACCACCAGCGCGCGAGCGCGATCGGAAAGGTCCGGATGCGCGGCGAAGAAGGCTTCGATCTGGCGAGCGCCAGAAACACCGAGTCCGGCGATGCCCACCCACCAGCGCCGGCGGCGCGGCACTCGAAGCGTGAGATCGGCCAGTGTCCTGATGCCGGCCGCCCGCAGGGCCGTGACGACCCGCGGTGCAAGCCAGCGATCGACGCCATCGCCGATCAGCGGGACTGGAACGGCAGCAGTGCGCAGCAACTCGAGGGCGGTCGCCACCGCGCGCGCCGCACCTGGACCTTGCGGGCGGGCCCGGTGAAGTGATTGGCAAGATCGTCTCGATGGCGGGACCTGGCGAAGGCCGCGATGCGTCGACGGATCGCCCCGACGATGCCGCGCGAGGACTGGCCGGCCAACCGGGTTTCGCCCAGGTACCGCGCGACTGCCTCTCTCGACGACAGACCCTCGTGCCAGGCCCGCAGTGCTGACAGGGCCGCAGCATCCGGGAGCGACAGCGGGGTTGCGGTTACAGACCGGCCGGTTTTCACGCTTGTCAGTTTAACTCTCTGGCGTTGCTACACCGTTAAGGTTAGTTATCGGCATAGTGATGCCAAGCATGTTCGATTTCGGGCACGGCAGCACAAGCAGCTTCACCGTCAAGCCCTGGGTGGAGGAGCTCAAGGTGCGGCAGCTCGATGAGACTGTGCGACCGATTCAACGTCACCGCAGTTTGATACCCCGCGGAGCCGGACCTGAACGTCGGCCACCTCGTGTGGACCGGCCGGCCATCGCTTGATTCTGATCGGCGGCACGCGGCCACTTGCTGACATTGGGAGCGGCGCCAGTAAGCCGTCGGTCATCCTTGGCCGATCTCTGCTATGTTGTGTCATAGCCGACGTGGCCCTCACCGCTGCCGCGTGATGTCGAAGCAATCCTTTCAGGGGTTGGCATGACAGGTCTGCGAGCGCAATTCGGATCGCGGGCTTGTTGCGCCGGCGGCCGCCCCCGTCGTCAAAGAGTCAGCGATCAATTGGCCAACCCGGAATGCGTCCTCGACGCAGACGAGTTCCATCCGTTGGTGCACGGATCGCGGCGCGGCCGAGGTCGACGCATAGAAATTCACGTGACAACAGAACGAGCTGCGAATATTCGGCGCCGCTTCCAGCAGCGGTAGCGAGACGACGGCACTTGTCGGTTCAACGTCTCGAAGTCCCTCAGGCGTCACAGTCAAAGAAACCGAAAGCCCGGTTGCGGGACAACGTGAGAAGACCCGCGCAGTCTTGCCGATCATCCCCGGGAACATCAAGGCGTCGAGCGCGCACCAGGTGTAGAGACGTTGCCCGTCGACCTCGAATGCATGTGCTGTCTCGCGCAGGGTGATGCCGTAACCGATGACATTGCCATCGTCGTCATACTCTGTGCACGGTTCTTGTTCGAGCAGTGCCGTCAGTCGCTCGGCGGACCAGCCGAGTGTTGCCGCGAATGCGTCCCTTTGCACTGGGTGCCCTTTGACGAGCTCGCCCAGAAGCGCGACAAGCAGTTCTGCGCACCCCTCTGAACGCTCGGCCGGCATGAGGCGTGCAGCGACCTCGGTGGCATAGCTTGTCAGTTCCATGGAGGTCTCATTGGGTCGATGCCATCGAGCCGCGTGTGGACTGTGTCAGCCTGCGCAGCACGACAGCTGCTTCACGTCCTTGGTGAAGGTTTGCGCGGCCAGCTTCAGGCCCTCCACCATCGTGAGATAAGGGAATAGCTGGTTGGCTAGATCGTGCACGGTCATGCGGGCACGGATGGCGATGGCTGCGGTCTGGATGATCTCGCCGGCTTCCGCGGTGACCGCTTGCACGCCCAGCAGCCGGCCGGAGCCCGCCTCCGCCACCAGCTTGATGAAGCCGCGCGTGTCGAAGTTCACCAGCGCACGCGGCACGTTGTCCAGCGTCAGCGTGCGACTGTCCGTCTCGATGCCGGCCAGATGCGCTTCGGCTTCGGTGTAGCCCACCGTGGCTACCTGAGGGTCCGTGAACACGACAGCGGGCATCGCGCCGAGATCGATCTTGGCGTCGCCGCCGGTCATGTTGACAGCCGCTCGGGTCCCCGCCGCGGCCGCGACGTACACGAACTGAGGCTGATCGGTGCAGTCGCCGGCGGCATAGATGTTCGGCGCGCTCGTGCGCATGTGATCGTCGATCAGGATCGCGCCAAGCTTGTCGAGCTTGACGCCGGCAGCTTCCAGATTCATGCCACGCGTGTTGGGCGTCCGCCCCGTGGCGACGAGGAGCTGGTCTGCGCGCAACTCGCCGTGGTTGATCGTCAGCACGAATTCACCATCCACGTGGGCTACTTGGCTGGCCTGCGTCTGTTCCAGCACCTGAATGCCTTCATCACGGAACGCTGCGGTCACGGCGGCGCCGATGGCAGGGTCTTCGCGGAAGAACAGCTTGCTGCGTGCCAGGACCGTGACTTGGCTGCCAAGACGCGCAAAGGCCTGCGCGAGTTCCACCGCCACCACGGAAGAACCGATCACGGCCAGGCGCTTCGGGATCGAATCGCTCGCCAAGGCTTCGGTCGACGTCCAGTACGGCGTGTCCGCCAGGCCAGGGACGGGCGGCACCGCAGCGCTCGCACCGGTGGCCACCAGGCAGCGGTCGAAGGCGACCGCCTGCTCACCACCGTCAAGCAGCGCCAGGGTCAGTGTGCGGTTGTCTTTGAATCGCGCTGTGCCGTGCATCACCGTGATCGCCGGGGTGCCATTGAGGATGTTCTCGTACTTGCCGCGGCGCAACTCGTCCACGCGGGCCTGCTGCTGCCCGAGCAGGCGGTCGCGCCGCACGGTCGGCGCCGTCGCGGACACGCCGGCGTCGAACGGGCTTTCGCGGCGCAGATGCGCGACGTGCGCGGCGCGGATCATGATCTTCGACGGCACACAGCCGACATTGACGCAGGTGCCGCCGATCGTGCCGCGCTCGATCAGCGTGACGCGGGCGCCATTCTCGGCAGCCTTGAGCGCCGCCGCCATGGCGGCACCGCCACTGCCGACGACCGCAACGTGAAGCGGTTGGCCGTCGGCGGCCGGCCGCACAGCCCCGCCGAGCCATTGACGTGCCTTGCCGAGCAGCCCTGACGCTTGCTCGCCCGGCACGTCGGCGTGCTTGGCGCTGTAGCCAGCCGCTGATACTGCGGCCGTCAATGTCGCCGGCGACGTGCCTTCGTCGATCATGAGCTTGGCCAAGCGGTCCGGATACGACACCGAGACCGATCGAACGCCGGGCACATTTTTCAACGCATCGCGGACGTGCTCGGCGCACGATGGACAGGTCATGCCTTCGATTTGCAAGCTGGTCATGCAGTGACTTCTTTCTCTCTTGGGTTCAACGTACCGTGCTTTGCGGCAACTCGCATGAGTCGGGGGGCACAGCGGCGGTGCGCCGGTGAGACCAGATCCCAGATCGACACGCCGACCATGATGGCCAGGCCCGTATACAACAGCCGGGCCGTCCACCACTGACCGAAGAACAGGAGCATGGCTGCCAGCACCATGGCCGGTCCCACCATGCCCAGCAGCGTGCGATGCCACTGCCGATGACTGAACCAGCCCAAGCCGTTCGCGACCAGGGCGATCGCCGCGAATAGCGGCAGCAGCTTGGTGATGAACAGACCTTCGTACTCGCTCAGGAAGCCCAGGCCCACCGCCGCCCCGAGGCTCGCGATCGCCGGAAAGCACGCCGCGCAGCCCATCGCGGAGACGACGCTGCCCAGCGCACCAGCCTTGTCGACGATGCGCGTCACCAGTCCCATGATCGGAGGGTCCTACTGCTTGGCGGTCGATGGGTAGCCCGCGTCCGCGGTGGCCTTGGTCAGCGCCTGGACGTTGGTCTTGGCGTCATCGAACGACACGACGGCCTGCTTCTTCTCGAAGCTCACCTCGGTCTTGCTCACGCCCTGGACCTTGCTCAGCGATTGCTTGACGGTCAACGGGCAGGCGGCGCAGGTCATGCCCGGAACCGACAGCGTGACGGTCTGCATAGCAGCCCATGCGGGCGCGGCAAAGGCGGCGATCAGGGCGACCACGGGCAACAGCTTCTTCATGATGGAATCCTTTCAGTAGAACAGGGGCAGTACATAGGGAAACGCGAGTGCGACGATGACGAGCGCGGCGACAATCCAGAACACGACTTGGTAGGCGCGCCGCACCTGCGGCACCGCGCAGACCTCACCGGGCTTGCAGTCCTGCGCCGGCCGAAAGATGCGTCGATAGGCGAAGAACATCGCGACCAGTGCCGCGCCGAGGAACAGCGGGCGATAGGGCTCCAGCGCCGTTAGATTGCCGATCCAGGCGCCGCTCACGCCCAGCGCCACGAGGACCAGGGGGCCGAGACAGCACGTCGAGGCGAGCAGCGCGGCAAGGCCGCCTGCAACGAGGGCGCCACGACCGCTTGTGGGTTCTGACATTACGCTCATCCTTTCAAGTCCTTTGGGAACCGCGTAACCTTACTTCCGTACTTGTGTACGGAGTCAAGCGGTATGGGTATGCAGACTGATAACTTAAGCATTGGCGCCTTCGCCGAGGCTGCCGGCGTCAACGTGGAAACGATCCGGTTCTACCAGCGCAAAGGGCTACTGCCGGAACCGGACAGGCCGTACGGCAGCATCCGGCGCTACGGCGAGGCCGATGTCGCGCGTGTCCGGTTCGTCAAGTCAGCGCAGCGCCTCGGCTTTAGCCTAGACGAGGTTGATGGGCTGTTGACGTTGGACGACGGCGCGCACTGCGACGAGGCGCGCCACCTCGCCGAGCAGAAACTCATCGATGTGCGCTCCAAGTTGGCTGACCTGCTGCGCATCGAGTCGGTTCTGGCCACCTTGGTCGACGACTGCTGCGCGAGCCACGGCAGGGTGTCGTGCCCACTGATTGCAGCGCTTCAGGAACAGCCAACGCTCCCATGACAGCCAAGCCATGGACGCAGATTCAGAACGAAGCTGCGACCCTCGATCTGCCGCAGCCCGAAAAAGCCTCGGGAGGCTGTTCATGGGCACCCAGGGCGGGGTGCGCGCAGATTCCGTGAATCCCCCCGAATCGAGCGTCTGCTTCTATTCGCTGCGTACTTCCGCAGTGGGTCGCTGGCCGGTGCACAGCGACCGACTGCGGATGGCGGCTGAGCCCCACATAGCCGACCCTCGGCGGCCCGTGTCAACAACCCATCGCCGACCGGTCGCACGGCAAGGCCCATCATCGACCGCGCCCGGCAAATTGCAGACCCTCACGAGAGTCCACTGAATTTGCTCGTTCGCGGCGGCCATTCACAGACCCCTTCGTACCCGTGCAATCGCATTGACAGGACTGCACTCACATGCAACGCTTCCCTCGCCATAACGCGAATTGGATCATCATGCATGTCAGGTTGTGGATGGCGGCAATTTGGGACTCGGCGCCGAGCCGCCACATCGCTGTCGCGATGGCACTCGCACTGGGATCGCATGCCTTCGCCGCGGAACTGAAGGTGATTGCGCCCAACGCGGTGAAGGAGACCGTGACCGAGATCGCCAAGCGTTTCGAGCGCGAGTCGGAGCATCGCGTCGTGTTCACCTGGGCAGGGTCGGAGACCATTAGCAAGCGCACGGCTGAGGGCGAAGTGTTCGACGTTGTCATCAACGCCGCCCAGAACATCGACCGGGGTGCGACAGACGGCAAGCTGGTACCTGGCTCGCGCGCCGACTTTGCGAAGTCAGGGATTGGCGTGGCGGTCCGCTCGGGGCTGCCGCGCCCAGACGTGTCGACCGTCGATGGGTTGCGCCAGGCCTTGATCAAGGCGAACTCGATCGCGATTTCGTCCGGCACCAGCGGCCGCTACCTTGAGTCGCTGTTCCGGCGGCTGGGCGTGGCTGAGCAGATCAAGTCGAAAATCGTCCAGCCACCATCAGGCGCGCAGATCGGTGAATTCATTGCCCGGGGCGATGCCGAACTCGGGTTCCAGCAGGTAGCCGAGCTGCTGCATGCAAAAGGTGTGGAATTCCTCGGCGCACTTCCCCCCGGGGTCCAGAGTTACACCGTCTGGTCCGCCGGGCTGCATGGTTCTTCCACACAAGTTGAGGTCGCGCGCTCGTTCATTGCGGCACTGAAGAGCGCGGAGTCGGCTGCGGCGATCAAGACGACCGGTATGGAGCCGATGTAGTTTCGCTGCTGAGGCGCGACTGTAAGTTCGCGGTCAGTCTCGACAGCAGTCCTTCGGTGTGTTCGCATGGCGGCCCAACGTCAGCCGTCAGCGAGTTTGAGGGACAGGCAGCCCCCGGCCATCATCAGGCGGCCACGAGCGGCGGCTGTGATGTGATCCAAACGATTCATCGCACCGGCTGAATCCATCGAGCCTTATGCTGGCGCCCCGATTCGCATTTTTTGGCTGCGCGACCGAATGTCCAGATTCACCCAGACCCAGATCAACACCCTGTACGAAGTGATCGCAGCACGCCGCGACATGCGGCACTTCCGCAGTGACCCGCTCGACGAGGCGCTCATGACGCGCCTGCTCGATGCGGCTCACTGTGCCCCCAGCGTGGGCTACATGCAGCCGTGGCGTTTCATTCGCGTGAGGTCCGTCGAAGTGCGCCGCAAAATGTTGGCGCTCGTCGAAGCAGAACGGGTCGAAACAGCGAACGCGCTCGGCGAACGGCAACATGAGTTTCTCAGGCTCAAGGTCGAGGGGATGCGTGAATGCGCGGAGATTCTCGTCGCCGCACTCTGCGACAAACGCGAGCAGCATGTCTTCGGGCGGCGCACGATGCCTGACATGGATCTCGCTTCGGTCGCCTGCGCGATTCAAAACATATGGCTTGCCGCGCGCGTAGAGGATGTCGGCATGGGCTGGGTCTCGATGTTCGATCCCGAGGCATTGCGGGACTTGCTCCGGATGCCGTCAGGCAGCCGCCCCGTGGCCATCCTCTGCCTGGGGCGAGTCGACGAGTTCTATCCCCGGCCCATGCTGGAGACACAGCAATGGCGGACTCGCGCCGATCTCGCGAGCCTGGTTTTCGATGACTACTGGCGAATGGACGACAACGAACATGTCGACTGAACATTCGCTGTGCGCCGTCCAGCCATTGCGTGTGGGTCGCTCACGCGCAATGGTGGCCGCGGGGCTGTCGCATCCTCTGTGCGGTAGCCAGGGTCGCCTGCGCCTGGGCGAGGTCATCTGGTGCGCCGAGCGGGTGTTGCAGATCGGCGATGCCAAATAGGCGATTCGCCAGTTGCGGCTTGTCCACGCGCAGGGCGAGGCGCCCGGCTGCCAGCACATGGTCTGCCGGCGTGGAGTCGGGCAACAGAGCCATCCCGAACCCACCGGGCGGCCAGCGTCCAGGCAGGCCTTGGCCACCGCAAGGAGCTGCGTGGCATTCCTGGCGAACGCCCCCGGCCTGACCATCAAGGCGCGTCGCTGTTCTGCGGCCTGGATCTTGCCGTCTGCGAGCACGGTCTCGATGGAACGGCGGGCGATGGCAGGCCCGGTCATGGATCCGCCCAGCTCATTTACCCGAGACGCGGGCGGGTGAAGCGAACTCGACACCCCGGCGCAGCAGGTAGATGTCCATGATCCAGCCCTGTTCGGCACGGGCCGCTGCGCGAGCCTCCAGTATGAGCTCGCCGGTGGTGGCCAGCGGCCCTGCCAGGAGCAACTGCTGCGGCATGCCGAGGTAGGCGCCCCAGTAGATGTGCAGGCCCTCGGGCGCAAGCCTCTGGAAGGAACAGGTGCCGTCGAGCATCACCACCACCGTGTCCACGCCTGCCGGCCAGCCGCCATCACGCAACTGGCGTCCGGTGGTGATCAGCACCGGCGCAGCCAGCGTGTTGAGCGGGATGGCGTGTGCGGCGGTCAGCAGTTGCAGGCTGGTCAGGCCGGGGATCACCTCGACGCGCAGCGCCAGTCCATCGGCCCGCAGGCGCTCGGCGATGCGCAGGCTGGAGTCGTAGAGCGACGGATCGCCCCAGACCAGCAGCGCCACGCGTCCGCCTTGTGGCTGGTGTGCGGCGATCAATTGCGCCCAGGTCGCGGCAATCGCGGCGTGCCAGTCGTGGACGCCATCGAGGTAGGTGGCCGCCTCGGCGTCGCGCACGGGCAGGTCGAACTCGACGACCCGAGCCGGCCCGGTGAGGTGAGTCGCACAGACCGTGCGCCGCAGGTCGGCGAGGTCGGCCTTGTTGGCGCCCTTTCGCGGGATCAGGATCAGGTCGGCGCGGTTCAGCGCGCCGATGGCCTGCAGCGTCAGATGCTCGGGGTGTCCGGTGCCGATACCAATCAGCAGCAGGTCGATCATCGGCAGGGCATGCATTGGCGACCCGCGCCGAGATCAGGCTGCGCGGTGCAGTCGCGGCGTCACGAGCACCGTGCTCCCCAGCCCGGGGAGCCCGTGCAGCGCCTTGGCCCCGGCCAACGCGGCCAGGTCGATCAGCGGCTCCAGCAGCACGACCGTCATGTAGGCCAGCCCGAAGCTCCCACGCCTTGCAGAGTCTCTGCACCGAAGCCGCGGCCGAAGATCGTCCAGAAGGCCACCCAGGCGACGATACCGCCCTGGAACACCACCGACATCTTGAGCACATGCGAGTAGCCCAGGTCGACATACGGAATGTTCGCCGGCAGCACCCGCTTGGCCACGGCTTGCATGACGAAGAGCGCGGCCAGCAGCGTGGTCACGTTCATGCCGTATTGCGGCAAGTCCTGCGGCTCGAAGAACAGCCCCTGGACAGCCAGCCCCACCGTCAGGCCGACGGCCGTCGGCGCCGCGCCTAGTAACAGGAACAGTGACGAACCGAGGATCAGATGCACCTCGGACACGCCGACAGGCACGTGCGGGAAGACCTCGAAGAAGACGAATACGAGCGTGGCGGCGATCACGCTGCGCAGCAGGAGCGAGACCGCTCCCTCCTGGCGGATGTGGGCCAGGGACAGCCGGCCCGCGTAGAGCGCGCAGGCAGTGGCTGTTGCGTAGGAGAGCACGGTCTTCGTGCCATCCACGATTCCGGGTTCCATGTGCATGGTGCAGTTTCCTTGGGCGTGGGGCACCAGCGTGTGGTGCCGGGTTGGGGATCGGAGGTTGGGTAGTCTTCTGAGCTTGCTGAGAGGGAGGTCATGCAAGGTTGGCCGCGTGGTCAGGCGCGCGGCGAGCCGTCGGACGCTGTGGTCGGCCTGAAGCGCCGTTCGTAGTCGCTTGCGTACAGGCGGCTTTCGGCAAAGCCCTCGGCGGCCAGCGCGGGTCCGACGAGGATCAGTGCCGTGCGCTCCACGCCATTGCCCATTGCGGCCTCGATGGTGGCCAGCGTGCCACGGACGATCTGCTCATCGGGCCAGCTCGCGCGGTAGACCACGGCGACCGGGCACGCGGCACCGTAGGTCGGTGTCAACTCGGCCACCACCTCGGCGAGCCTGTGGATCGACAGGTGCACGGCCAGCGTGGCCCCGGTCGCAGCAAACCGGGCCAGGCTTTCGCCGGGCGGCATCGGCGAGGCGCGCCCCGACGTGCGCGTCAGCACCACCGATTGCGCGAGGCCGGGCAGCGTGAGTTCCGCGCCGAGCGCCGCCGCCGCTGCGGCAAAAGATGGAACGCCGGGAGTGACGGTGTACGGGATGCCGGCCGCACGCAAGCGGCGCAGTTGCTCGCCCATCGCCGACCACACCGAGAGGTCGCCCGAATGCAGTCGTGCCACGTCTTTCCCGGCCGCGTGGGCGGCAGCCATCTCGGCGACGATCATGTCGAGATCGAGCGGCGCGGTGTTGACGATGCGCGCGCCGGGTGGGCAATGGGCGAGGATCTCTTCGGGCACCAGCGAGCCGGCGTACAGGCACACCGGGCAGCGGGCGATCAGGTCGCGCCCGCGCAGGGTCAGCAGGTCGGGCGCGCCGGGGCCGGCGCCGATGAAGTGGATGGTCATGGGCGAGTCCTCGAGTGGGGTGCCAGAGTGGCAATGGCGCAGGTGGCCAGGCGATCGGTCGACACCGAGCGCGGGTGCAATAGCTTCGCGGCCGGCCCGCCATGCTTCAGGGCGACGGCCAGTGCCGCTGCTTCGGCCGTGCTGCCGGTGCCTCGCAGCGCGCGCACGGCGGTGCTGTCGGTCAAGGTGGGGGTGGCTGCAACTTGCGCCGGCGCAACAACGCACAGGGGCAGGCCGAGGTCTGTGGCCAAGGCGCGCAGGCAGGGGGCTTCGGCCTTGTCTTGCGCAGCAGCGAGCAATGTGACGGCGTGCGGTGACGTAGTTGCGGGCTGCGCGAGCTCGAGCGCTTGGGCCAACGCATCCCGCAGTGAGGCCAGCGTCGCGCCCCTTCGAAACCCGAACCCGGCCACCATCATCGCGTCACGCTCCACTGCACGATCGGGTAGGCGGCGCGCCAGCCGCGCCGTGTGCCCAGTGGCGCGGCCTCTGACAGTTCGAAGCGAAGCAGGCTGCCGCCCGCGCTCCCCTGCCATGCGGTCAACAGCGCTTCAGACTCCAGCGTCACCGCATGGACGACCACCCGGCAGCCTGCCGGGAGCGCTTGCCACAGATGCCGCAGGAGTTCATCGCCGAGCCCGCCGCCGATGAATACCGCATCGGGCGCAGGAAGGCCCGCCAAAGCCCCGGGCGCGGTGCCGGTCACCAGCACCAGCCGATCGACGCCCAAGCGGTCGGCGTTGCTACGCAGTCGCGCCGCACGTACCGGGTCGGCCTCGATGGCCACGGCCTCACATCGGGGGTGCGCCAGCAGCCATTCGATACCCACCGACCCCGAACCCGCGCCGATGTCCCACAGCCGCTCGCCGGGGCGCGGTGCCAGGGCGCACAGCGCCAAGGCCCGCACACGTTGCTTGGTGATCTGGCCGTCGTGCGCAAAAACGATATCGGGCAGACCCGCGCTGCGCGGCAAGGCCAGACCCGTTCCGGCGACCTGCAAGGCGACGGCCACCGGGTGGCGCACATCGGTCAGGTCGAAGGTGGAGGCGACCGCGTCGCGCCGGCGCTCGTGCGGTCCGCCCAGTGCTTCGAGCACGCTCATCCCGCTGGCACCGAAATCGGCGTCCACGAGGTAGCGTGCCAGCTCGGCCACCGCCGCGCCGTCACGCAGCAGCACCAGCAGTCGCGCGTCCTTGCACAGATGCGGGCGCAGGCGCGCCAGCGGCGCGGCGTGCAGGCCGAGGCAGGTGACGTGTTCCAGCGCCCAGCCCAAGCGCGCGGCGGCCAGGCCGAAGGTTGATGGCGCGGGCAGCGCGTGCCACTCGTGCGCGGCGAGGTGGCGCGTCACCGAGGTGCCGGCGCCATACCAGAACGGATCGCCGGAGGCCAGCATCGCCATGCGGCGCCCGCGCTGTGCCAGTAGCATCGGGATGCCATCGGCGAATGGCACGGGCCATTCGAGTCGCTCGGCGCGGAGGTTTGGCAACAGCGCCAGATGGCGGGCGCTGCCTGCGACCACCTCGGCCGCGTCGAGCGCAGCGCGGCTGGCGGGCGGCAGGCCGTGCGGGCCGTCTTCGCCCAGCCCGATGATCGTCAACCAAGGTGCCTGACCATTGAACTCAGCCATGCGCAACATCCTTGTCCTCGGCGGCACGCTGGAAGCCAGCGCGCTCGCGCTGGCCTTGGCCGAACGTGGCGAACGCGCTGTGTTGTCGTATGCCGGCCGGGTGGCCCAGCCCAGGGCGCAACCCATCGCCGTGCGCGTGGGCGGCTTCGGCGGCGTGCCCGGGCTGGTGCGGTATCTGCGCGACCAGGGTGTGACGCACCTCGTCGATGCCACCATCCGTTTGCCGCGCAGATGAGCGGCAACGCCATCGCGGCCTGCGCGCAGACCGGCGTGCCGCTGCTGGCGCTGACGCGCGCCGCCTGGCAGCCCGGCCTGGGCGACCGGTGGCAGTCGGTGGCCGATCTCCCGGCTGCCGTCGCTGCGCTGGGCGGGCCGCCGCGGCGCGTCATGCTGGCCCTGGGGCGAATGCATCTGGCAGCGTTCGCGGCACAGCCCCAGCATCACTACGTCCTGCGGCTGGTCGATGTACCCGACAGCCCGCCGCCGTTGCCGCAGCACACGACCATCGTTTCGCGCGGTCCCTTCGACGTGGCGAGCGACACCGCGTTGATGCGCGAGCATCGGGTTGACATCGTGGTCTGCAAGAACGCCGGCGGCACGGGCGCGCAGGCCAAGCTGCACGCCGCGCGCGGCCTCGGCTTGCCGGTCTTGATGATGGCGCGGCCGCTGATCCCCGCCCGGCACGAGGTGACCCGCATGGACCAGGTGCTGCAGTGGCTGGGTCATGCGCCGCGTCCTCCGTCGGATCATGCGGACACCTCGGGCGGTGCAGAGCGCGGCGTGTAGATCCACGGCACGCCGCCGTCTCGCGCGATCACCCGCGTCAGGCTGGAGCCGACGATGACGATGGTGCGCATGTCGGCCATCTCGGGCTGCGCGTCGCTCAGCGCAACGACACGGATGGTCTCGTCGGGGGTGGACACGGCGCGGGCGAAGATCACCGGGCGGGTGGGGCTTCCTGCAGCGCCGCATTCCTCGCGCAGCACGGCCAGGGCGCGGGTGAAGCCCTGCGGGCGCGACACCGAGCGCGGGTTGTAGAAGGCCATCGCGAAGTCGGCCTGCACCGCCAGCCGCAGGCGGCGTTCCACCAGCGCCCAGGGCTTCAGGTTGTCCGACAGGTTGATGGCGCAGAAGTCGTGGCCCAGCGGCGCCCCCGCGCGCGCTGCGGCGGCCAGCATCGCGGTGATGCCGGGCAGCACGCGCACGTCCAGCGCGCGCCACGCGGCGGGGCCGGTCTCCACCGCCTCGAACACGGCCGAGGCCATCGCGAACACGCCGGGGTCGCCGGACGACACCACCACCACACGCCGACCCTCGCCGACCATGCGCAGCGCGTGGGCGGCGCGGTCCAGCTCGACCCGGTTGTCGCTGGCGTGCAGCGTGAGCCCGGTGCGTGGCGCCACCCGGGCCACATAGGCAGGTAGCCCACCACGTCGGTGGCCGCTGCCAACGCCGCCGTCACCTCCGGTGTCACCCAGTCCTCGGCGCCGGGGCCGAGCCCGGCGACGACGAGCCAACCCTTGACGCTCCCGTCCATGGTGGATTGGCTCAAGTTCCGCTCCCTGGCAAACACTGCACTTGCAGTTCATCGCCGGGCGCTGCGGCGGTGGCGCTGCGGTCCCGATCCCGGCAAGCCGCCAACACGTTGCCGACGATCAGGATCGCCGGGCTTTGCATGCTGCTGGCGGCGGCATCCTCGACCAGACGCCCCAACGTGCTGAGCAGGCGCCGTTCCTGGCCGGTGCTGGCGTTCTGCACCAGCGCGGCGGGGGTGCCCGCGCTCAGCGTGGTGGCCAGGCCGGCCTGGACAACGGCCAGGCGCTGCATGGCCATGTAGACCACCAGGGTCAGCCCCTGTGCCGCCGCCGCGCCCAGGGTGGGCCAGTGCAGCTCGGCATTCGCTTCGCCGGCATGGCCCGTCACCAGCAGCACGCCATGGGCATGGTCGCGGTGTGTCCAGGGCACGCCCAGCGCGGTGGCGGCAGCCAGGCCCGAAGAGATGCCGTTGACCACCTGCACCGGTATTCCGGCGGCGCGCAGGTGCTCGGCCTCCTCGCCGCCGCGACCGAAGACGAGCGGGTCTCCACCTTTCAGTCGGACCACGGTTTCGCCGCGCTGCGCTTCGGCGACCATGAGCTTGTGGATGAAGGCCTGCGCGGTACTCTTGCATCCGCCTCGTTTGCCCACGTGCACGATACGCGCGCTGCGCCGCGCATAGCGCAGCACTCCGGCCCCCACCAGGTCGTCGACGAGCAGCACGGTGGCGCAGCGGATGGCCTTGATGGCCCGCACGGTCAGCAAGTCCGGGTCGCCCGGGCCGGCACCGACCAGGCTGACGCTGCCGGGCGCGGCGACGCTGCTCATGGACGCCGCCCCCGCCCATGCACCAGCACGATCGAAAAATACGGCGTGACGCGGCCTTCGACCTGTGCCAGACGCACAACCTTCTGGCCCGGCATGGTGGCGAACTCGACCAGCCAGGCCTCGTCCAGACGGCCGGCGGTGGCCAGGGCTCGCCGCACCTTGTCGATGTGGCGGCCGATCTTCATCACCACCAGCGCTTCGCTGTCGGCCATGTGGCGTGCGAGCCTGGCTTCGGGCAGGGTGCCCATCAGCACGGTCAGCACGTCGTCGCCCCAGGTGATGGGCTGGCCCGTGACCGTCCACGCGCCCGACATGCCCGTGATGGCCGGCACCACCTGCACGGGGTGCGTCTCGACCAGCCGGGTGTAGAGGTGCATGAAGGAGCCATAGAAGAACGGGTCGCCCTCGCACAGCACCACCACGTCGTGGCCGGCGTCCGACAGCGCGCGCAGGTGCGCTGCGCACTCGACATAGAAGGCCGAGAGAGCATGGTTGTAAGCCGGGTCTTCCACCGGGATTTCGGTGGTGACGGGGTACTCCATCGCATGTTCCACCACGCCTTCGGGCAACAGCCCGTCGACGATGCGCCGCGCCTGTCCGGGCCGTCCGGCTTTGCGGAAATACGCGACGTGGGTGGCGCTGCGCAGCAAGCGGTGGGCGCGCACGGTCATCAGGTCCGGGTCGCCCGGGCCCAGGCCCAGGCCGTAGAGCGTGCCGAGTGAAGTCATTCCGAACGGCTCCCCAGCGCGTTGATCGCCGCCACCGTGATAGCGCTGCCGCCCAGCCGCCCGGCCACCGTGCAGCAAGGCGCGGGCTGCTCGGCCCACAGCGCCTCTTTCGATTCCGCCGCGCCGACGAAGCCGACCGGGCAGCCGACGATGGCCGCAGGCCGCGGGCAGGTCGGGTCTTGCAGCATGTTGAGCAGATGGAACAAGGCGGTCGGCGCATTGCCGATGGCCACCACGGCGCCTTGCAGGTGCGGCCGCCAGAGTTCCAGCGCGGCGGCGGAACGGGTGGTCGACATCGCCTTGGCCAGCTCGGGCACGGTCGGGTCGTGCAGGGTACATAGCACGTCGTTGCCACACGGCAGGCGCGAACGGGTCACCCCCTGGCTGACCATGCGCGCATCACACAGGATGGGCGCACCGGCCGCCAGGGCCGCCCGTGCCGCACGCACGAAGCCGGACGAGAAACGGAGGTGCGCTTCGAGCCCGATCAGGCCGGCGGCGTGGATCATGCGCACCGCCACCGGCTCGTCGTCGGCATCGAAGCGTGCGAGGTCGGCCTCGGCGCGGATCATCGCGAAGGAGCGTTGGTAGATGGCCGCGCCATCGGTTTCATAAACATGCATCAAAGGGCTCCGATGAATGAGCGCAGGGCCTCGGGGGACAGCCCTGTCTGCGATGGTGTGTCCCAGGCGCAGCCGTCGCGCACCAGATCGAATTTGCCGTTGCGGCCCACCAGGGTGATGTCGGCGGCGCGAGCGCGGGCGCAGCCTTTGGTGCAGCCGGACACATGCAGGCTGCGACGTGCGCCGGGGGCCACCGTCTCGAGAGCAGGCGCGAGTGCACGGGCCATTGCGCGGGTCTCCACCGTGGCCGAGGTACATGACGGTGCGCCGGGACAGGCGTCAATGCGCAACATGGGGTCGTCGGCCGCCGTGAGGAACTCGGTCGAATCGCGCCGCCCGCCAGCTTCCAGAATCAGTGCGCGGTGCGGCGTCAAGCGCAGCGCCGCTGCGCCGCTGTCGCGCAGCAGGCGAGCGAGCGCGGCTGCCTCGATCTGGCCGAATGCCACGCCGTAGACCGGCCCGAGCGCCGACATGCCGGGACGAGGCAATGCGGCTGACGGTGCCGGGGGTTCGAGCGGCTTCAGGTCGCGGGGAAGTGGGTGGGTGACCAGGTGGCGACTCATGCGCCTTGATGCAGGTTCAACCGATCCCGCCGTCGCCGCAAACCAGGCGGCCAGGGCGAGCGCCGTATCCACTGCACCAGCCGCGTGACCGGGTGGCCGGCCGCAGCACCATCGGCGCGCACGATCAGCCCGCCCGAGCGGCCGCGTTCGATGCGCACGTCGGCCGAGGCTTCAGCCAACACCGGGGCCGGCCCCGCATCCACCGCGAAACCGAACTTGGGCGGCAAGGCGGGCAGCTCGCCAAGGCGCGCCGCCAGCTCGGAGGCGATGCGCTCGGTGTCATCGCCCGCCTGCCAGCAGGGCGCCACGAGGATGGCGGGCCAGGCTTCCCGCGCCGCGTCGGCATCGAGCAGGCCCAGGCCGCAGAGTGCCTCAATCACCGCGTCATGGTGGCGTGGTGTCACACCGCGCAGCTGCAGGTTGGCTCGGTTGGTCAGGTCGATGAGCCCCGAACCCAAGCCTTGCGCCGCCTCGCAAAGCCCCATGGCTTGCGCGACCGTCAAGCGCGCCAGGCGTGGGCGCACGCGCACGAGCAGGCCATCGCCCGAGGCCATGGCGCGATGGGCGCCGGGGCACCAACCCTTGGCGGTCGGGCGCAAGCCGAGCGGGCCTGCGGGCGGGCCAGCAGCGTTTGGCAGGGCCAGGAGGGCCAGGCGGGTCATGCGCGCAAGCACCGGTTCAGCACGCCGGGCTCGAAGTGCCGGTCCACGAGATCGGCAAGTCCGTCCAGGCTGGCATCGAGGGTGGCCACCTCGGCGCCAAACAGCGCGCGCATCACGGCCGCCGATTCGAACAGGCCGTGGGCATAGGCGCCCAGCACCGGGCCGCGTTGCCAGCCGATCACGGTGCCGTGGCCATCGCGCAGCGCGGTGGCGAGCGCCGCGCCGGGCAGCGCATCAACGGGCTCGGTGATGCCGGTCCTGATCTCGTAGGCGGGGGTATCGATGCCGGCCAGCGCCTGCCAAGGTGGCTGCAAATCGTCGAAGCGTGCCTGCACGGCCAGCACGCGCTTGGGCGCGGCATAGCGTGTGCTCAGCGGCAGCAGGCCGAGGCCGGGCACGCTGCCCGGCGTCCCGTCCAGGCCTTGCGGATCGTTCAGCCAGGTGCCCAGCATCTGCAAGCCGCCGCAGACGCCCAGCACCCGTTTGCCCTGGGCCGCGTGACGGGCGATGGCGGCGTCCAGCCCACGCTCGCGCAGCCAGTGCAGGTCGCCGCTGACTTGCTTGGAGCCGGGAAGAATGATCCAGTCCGCCGCCTCCAGCTCGGCCGCGTGGCGCGCCCAGGTCAACCGCAGGCCGGGCACCTGGCGCAGCGGCTGGAACTCGTCGAGGTTGCTGATGCGTGGGTAGGCGACCACCGCCACGCGCTGGTGCGGCGCTTCGCCGTCGCCGATGGCGGCGGCGTCGAACACGCCGTCTTCGTCAGGCAGGCCATGGTCGCGCTGCATCGGCAGCACGCCGACGATGGGCACGTCCGTCAGCTGTCGCAAGCGGTCAGGCCCGGGCGCCAGCAAAGCCGCGTCACCGCGGAACTTGTTGAGCACGAAGCCGGCGAGCGTCGGCTTCAGGTCATCGGGCAGCAGCGCCCAGGTGCCGTAGAGGTGGGCGAAGGCGCCGCCGCGGTCGATGTCGGTGACAACCAGGCTCTTGAACTCGCCCGCCGCCTGCGCCCAGCGTGCAGTGCCGAGGTTCACATAGTCGTGCGCGGCGAGGTTGATCTCGGCCGGCGAGCCCGCACCCTCGATCACCAGCAGTTCGTGCTGGGCGTGCAGGCGCACGAAGCTTTCGTGCGCCGCGGTCGCCAGGTGGGCGCTGCGCTCGCGCCAGGGCAGGCGCGACAAGTCATCCGCCACGTGACCCTGCAACACCACCTGGCTGGAGGTGTCGCGCTCGGGCTTGAGCAGCACCGGGTTCATGTCCACCGTCGGCGGCACGCGCGCGGCCAGGGCCTGGAAATACTGCGCCGCGCCGATTTCGCCGAAGCCGCCGTCCGGCCCGGGCACCACCCGTGCGTTGTTGCTCATGTTTTGCGCCTTGAACGGCGCCACGTCGATGCCCCGCTGCGCAGCCCAGCGGCACAGCGCGGTGGCCAACAGGCTCTTGCCTGCACCGCTGCTGCTGCCCCAGACCATCAGGCTGCGCGTCATGCAATGCCCCCGCGGAACTGGCGCCTGGCGGCAACGCGACCATTGTCGGCAGCGTCCAGCACTCGCCATGGCGCGGCACGACGGGCCACTGGTCGGCCCGGACGGGCAACGGCTGCGCGCAGGCCAGCCATCGCCGTGCCAGCATCCAACCGGCGTGCGCCACGATGACCACGGGTGCTGCGGGCGCTTGCCAGGCCGCCACGCGCGCAAACAGCTCGTGAAGGGTTTCACCGCCGCCGGGGCGGTGGTGTAGGAACTCTGCACACCAGGCATCGACCTCTTTCCTTGGGATCTGCGACCAGGGCAGGCCGTCCCAGCGGCCGAAGTCCATTTCGAGCAACGCGGGCAGCCGCTCGTGCCGCCAGCCCCAGCGCTGCAGCCATTGCCCGACGGCTGCGCAGCGGAGCAGCGGCGAGGTCAGCACCCGTCGCGGCAGGCCGCGTAGGCGTGCGGCGCGGCGGATGCGGTGCGCCAACCGCTTGGCACGCCGCCGGTCGATGCCGATGTCGGTGCGGCCGATACAGCGGCCCGCCGCTTCCTGTGCTCGCGGGTGTCGCCAGACCCACAACTGTCCGCCAGGCTCAAGCACGGGACCCCCGGTGAACGGCAACCAGGCGAGCCAGGTCAACAGGCCGACCAATTCGACGATCTGCTGCGTGGCGCCCAGCGTGTCGCCGGTGAAACCGCCCAGCCGGTGGTGCAGCCAGCGCGCGCAACACAGCGTGGCCGATGCGCATGCCGCCAGGGCAGACAGGGCCACCCAAAGCGCAGCCGTCCAGGAAGAAGCCTCGGTCCAGACCGTGACCCACACGGCTGCACCGCTGGCGACCCCGACCCAGACCAGCGCGAAGCCCAAGCCGCGGCCGCTCGCCCGCGTGGCCAATGGCTTGGCCTTCGCGTGCTCGGCATCGCCGGCATAGGGCAGACGCCACACCAGCCACACCGGGGCGGCGCGCGACACCGCGTGCGACCAGATCAAGGCCATGGCTGCCCATGCCAGGCCATCGGTCTGCGCGGCGCTCGCCAGGCCCGCCACCGCCGTCACCTTCAGCACCAGGGCCAGCACCAGCGCCACCGCACCGTAGCTGCCGATGCGCGAGTCCTTCATGATGGCAAGCGCGCGTTCGCGGCTCACCGCGCCACCCAGCGCATCGCAGGTGTCGGCCAGGCCGTCTTCGTGGAAAGCGCCGGTCAGCCATACCGTTGCCACCAGGCTGACGGTGGAGGCCACCAGTGGAGGCCACAGCAGCAGCGCGAACCAGAATATCGCCGCTGCCCAGGCCCCGACGCAGGCTCCGACCAGCGGAAAGTGGCGCAGGCAGGCCTGCAGCCAGGCGGGCTCGAAGCCCAGGCGGCGCGGCACCGGCACGCGCGTCAGGAACTGCAGCGCGATGAAGAACAGACGCAGCTCTTGTGTCATCGCGACGGGTCGGCGCCGGGTTCGGGATCGGACTGACGGCTCACGCCGGCCGACTCGAAGCTGGCCATCTCGCCCAGCAGCCGGCAAGCTGAATCGAGCAGCGGCCAGGCCAGCGCAGCGCCCGAACCCTCGCCCAGCCGCAGGCCCAGGGTCAACAGCGGTTGCGCCTCCAGGGCGCGAAGCATCAGCGCATGGCCGGCTTCGTCGGAGCAATGGGCGAAGACGCAGCGCGACAGCACCGTGGGCTGCAGGCGAGCCGCGATGAGAACGGCGCTGCTGGCGATGAATCCGTCGACGACGATCACCCGGCGCTCGAGCGCTGCCTGCAGCACCGCGCCGGACATCATCGCGATCTCGAAGCCGCCGAAGGCCGCCAGTGCGGCGAGCGGTGCGGTCGCTTGGGCGTGACGCGCCAACACGTCGCGCAGCACGCGCACCTTGCGCGCCAGGCCGGCATCGTCCAGCCCCGTGCCGCGGCCGACACACAGCTCGATGGACTGATCCGTTAGGCGCGCCAGCAGCAGCGCCGCGGCCGAAGTGTTGCCGATGCCCATCTCGCCAATGAGCAGCGCGTTGCCAGGCAGGGCCTGCACCACCTCGCGGCCGGCGGTGATGGCCGCAGCGCATTGCGCTTCGCTCATCGCCGGGCCGGCCAGCGCATCGGCGGTGCCGGGACCGATCTTGCGTTGCACCAGGCCGGGCCGGGGCGCGAAGTCGTGGCGCACGCCAGCGTCCACCACCGTCAGGGCCAGGCCATGCTGGCGTGCCAGCACGCTGACCGCCGCGCCACCGGCGAGGAAGTTCTCCACCATCTGCCAGGTCACGTCGCTCGGATAGGCCGAGACGCCTTGCGCTGCCAAGCCGTGGTCGGCCGCAAAGACCACGAGTTGGGGCTGATCCAGGCGTGGGCTGCTGGTACCAAGGATGCAGCCGATCTGGACGGCTAGCGTTTCGAGCCGGCCCAGGGAGCCCAGCGGTTTGGTCTTGCCATCGACACGGGCCTGCAGCGCGCTGCGCAGCGTTGCGTCGTCCAATTCAGGGATGTTGGGGATCATGGGTGCGCCGTTTCGACGGAAGTGGAGACAGGGTGGTGATCGGTGGCCAGCAGCCGCAAGGCGCTGTGCAGCGCTTCGAGCGCCTCCGGCGGCTGCGCCGAAACGCGCATCCAACCCGGCAGGCCAAACGAGGTGGTGTCCCGCACGGCCAGGCCGTGGCGCCGCAGGGCCGCGGGCTGAATCGCGGCCGGCCGGTGCGCGCAAAGAAACGGTGTCACGCTGGGCGCAGGTTGCAGGCCCAGGTCTGCCAGCCCGGCGCGCAGTGAGTCTGTCCAGGTGCGCAGTGTGATGCGCGCATCGGCCAGCCAGGCTTGGGTGGCCGGTTCGGTCCAGCATTCGAGCAAGCCGACGGCGTGGGCACCCAGCGGCCAGGAGGGTTCGGCGGCGTGCAGCGTATCGCACCAGGTTTGCAGTGGCCATGCTGCACCCGCCGGTGCGATGGCATAGGCACCGCGGACGCCCGGCAGGCCCAACGCCTTGTTCGGGCTGTAGAGCCGGAACACGGCATCCTCGGCGTCGCTAGCCCAGCGCGGCGCGCCACTGAGCCGGAGCGGCGCATACGCCGCGTCCAGCACCGTGGGCGTGGCCCCCGGGTCGTGCGGCGGCGCGGCGTCCTGGCCCAGCGGGCTGCCGGGATCGGCGCACCAGCGCAGCGTGGCGGTGGCGTCTTCGGTGCGCACCACGGCGCGGCCGCAGGCCTGTGCCGCCACCGCGTAGTCGCCATAGGCCAGCGCTGGCACGGCAACCGGCCCGGGTGCGAGCCGCTGGCCTACGGCCGTGATGCGCTGGATGAACTCGCTCGCGCTGGCCGCGAGCAGGATGCGTCGCTCGTCGACGCCATGCCACACCGCCAAGCGCTGGCGCAGCGCGTGGTAGCCGGGGTCGGGGTAGCGGGTGGCGTCAGCTCGGGCCAGCGCCTGCACGGCCTGCGGGCAGGGGCCTGCGGCGTTGACGTTGGTGGAGAAATCCCAGCGGACGGGGCCCTGGGCGTCGGGGCCGCCGTGCGGGCGGGCGATGGTGGCCGCCCTCACATCGATCTCCCTGCACAAGCCAGGACCGCTGCCGCCATCGCCAGCCATGCGGCCCGCGAGGCGATGCGCAGCGCTTTGGCCGTGTCGGCAGCCGACGGTGACGGCGACTGCCCGTTCAGTGCATAAACCCCTGGCTTGCGCAAACGCACACCCAGGCGCAGCGCCATCGCGCCCATCGGCCAGCCGCCATTCGGCGACGGCGTGCGCGCGGCTTCGATGCGCAACAGGGGCCAGTCCTGCAAGGCAGGCCACAGCAGCAGCGCGGTCAAGCGCGCCGGCAGCCAAGACAGCAGGTCGTCGGCCCGCGCCGCGAACTTGCCCGCCCATTCGTAGCGATCTCGGTAGCCCCACATCGCATCGGCGGTGTTGGCAAAGCGGTAGACCACCGCGCCGGGCAGGCCCGCGACCGCGAACCAGAACAGCGGTGCCACCACCGAATCGTTCAGATTCTCGGCCAGGGTCTCAATGGCCGTCTCGCGGATCTCGGCTTGGTTCATCGCGCTCACGTTGCGGCTGGCCAAGCGCGACACCCGTTCGCGGCCCGCTTCCAGCGACTGCGCCAGCGCGTGCTCGACCGCCTGAACCTCGTCGCGCAGCATGCGCCATGCGAAGCAGGGTTTGAGCGCCAGTGCGAGCAGCAAGGCGCCGGCTGCCCACGGCAAGGCGGGGACCGCGCTTTCGGCGCCGTGGGCCATGACAGCCAGCGCGGCGGCGATGACTCCCCATGCCAGCGCGCCGCCGATGAACGCCGGCACGCGGCGCCAAGCGCACAGCCGCTGACCGAGCGGCCCGAGCAGCCGGCCCAGCCAGGCAACAGGATGCAGGGCGTTGGGCGGTTCACCGACGGCCGCGTCCAGCGTCCAGGCGACCAGCAATGCGGCGGGCATCGTGCAGTCCACCGGGTTCAGGCCATCACTGCCGGCAGGCATGGCGGCAGCTTGGCAAGGATGCCGCTGCGAAGGCGTTCCGGGCGCTCGTTGCGGGGCAGCGCGCCGTCGGCGCTGTGCGCGTGCAGGCGCGCACAGGCCAGCACCTGCGCGGCAGTTTCTGCATCGGCGGCCAGATCGCCGAAGTAGTACGTGGGCTTGCCTGGGGCTTGCAGCGCAACCGTGCAGGATCGGGCGCAGCCGCTCATGCAGGCGATGCCGCGCACGTGCAGGCCGGCAGCCCGGCCTTCGGTTTGCAGGGCCTGGACGGCCTCGAGCAAGGCCTGGCCGGAGGGCGGCAGCTCGCGCGATGCGCCTGCGGGCCGACAGGTGGTGCAGACGATGATTTCGGTGACGGGTGCGGTGGGCATGGGGTACGGTGCTTCAGGGCTCAAGAGGGCTCTTCAGGGTTCCATTCAGGGCTCATTCAGGCCGGCTTGCCCGGCGGTGTTCCGCACCCCAGCGCATCGCCCAGGCGGCGCAGCGGCCGATGGCGCGCGCCGGTTCGTCGAAGTCGACGATGACGATGCGTTGCGCGGCCTGGGGTGCGGCCGGTTGTTCCAACGTGCGGCCATCGGTCAACAGCCACAGCCACGATTCGGCTGGGCCGTTGCGGCGCGCGGCGCGGCGCAGCACCTGCTCGGCCTGAGCCAATGCATGCGTCAGCGGTGTGCCACCACCGCCGCCCAGAGGCCGCACCTGCGCACCGCCGGCGGCACGCGCCCGGCCGGGTGGCAGCCGCAGTTCCACGCCCTGGCCCCCGAAGCACAGCAGTGCCACGTCGTCGCCGGCGCGCGCCGCCTGCTCGATCAGCCACGTGGCATGCCCCTTGGCCAGCGCCAGCCGCCCGCGCTGGCGCATCGAGCCCGAGGTGTCGAGCACGATGAGGTGCAAGCGGGCCGGTTGCGCGACCCGCAGCGTGTGGCGCAGGTGCGCCCGTTGCAGCGGCTGCGGGCCCTTGGCGAGCAAGCTGGGTAGCCAGGCGATCGCGGCACATGTTTGCCTCGCGACGTGGCGCGTTGGGGCTGCCGGCCGCAGATGAGGAGGCGGGGCGGGCCACCGCAGACCGCCTTGCCCTGGGCGCGGGTGGCGGCTGCGGTGGCTCAGGCTTTTTTTTCATGCCAGCCTCCCAGAGACAGCACGCGCGTGGTGGCTTCGGGGCGCGGCGGCAGCGCGCCCCAATCTCCCTCCGGTGCCGGGTTGGCCGGTGGGTCGCGATGTAGGCGGTCGGCACGCTGATTCGCTGCCATCGGTGGCGCTGGATGCCGGTCCGCTTGCGGCTTCGGCGCAGAGGCGCCCGTGCCCTCCGTCCGGCGGTGCGCCAGAGCCAGTTCCGCCACCGCATCCACATCGGCCGGCGTCACCTCGGTGCGGCCCTCGAAGGCCGCCAGCGCACGCGCCGCGCGCAGCATCACCAGATCGGCCCGCATGCCGTCCACGCCCGCGGCCAGCGCGCAGCTTGCGGCACGGTGCAGCACCGCATCGGGCCAGGTCAAACGCGGCAGCGCCGCACGCGCGGCGGAAATGGCATCGGCCAGACGGGCTTGCTCGCCAGCATGCTGTTCCGCCGCCGCGAGCGGGTGCTCATCGAAGCCCAGGCGGGCACGCAGAATCGCCGTGCGCTGCTCGGCGTTGGCCGGGTTGACCAGCGCCACCGACAGGCCGAAGCGGTCCAGCAGCTGCGGGCGCAGGTCGCCTTCTTCAGGGTTCATCGTGCCCACCAGCACGAAGCGTGCGGCATGCTGCTGCGAGATGCCGTCGCGCTCGACGGTGTTGACGCCGCTGGCGGCCACGTCGAGCAGCGCATCGACCAGCGCATCGGGCAGCAAGTTGACTTCATCGACATACAGCACGCCGTGGTGGGCGCGCGCCAGCAGGCCGGGTGCGAGGCGCAGCCGGCCGTCGCGCAGCACGTCTTCCACGTTCAGCGTGCCCACCAGTTGCTCCACGCTTGCAGCCAGCGGCAGCGTGATGAAGGGTGCGGGAAGTGACGGGGACACCGACGGCAGCAGCGCTGCCAGCGCCCGTGCGGCAGTGGACTTGGCGGTGCCGCGCGGGCCGCTGATAAGCACGCCGGCGATGCCCGGGTCGATGGCCGCGAGCAGCAGCGCTCGTTGCAGCTCAGGCTGACCAATCAGCGCGCTGAAGGGGAAGGCCGCTTGGGTGGCGGCCTCGATGGTCACGGTGGATGTGCCGGACATGGATGCAGCAGTCGATGCGGGTGTCATGCCGGGAGTCATCAGAGAGGCCCTTCGCCGTGTTCTTCGAGCCGGCGTTCCAGCGCCAGCAGGTGGTGTTCGATGCGCTCGCGATGATCGCCAGGCGCTTGCCACAGCCCGCGCTGCATCGCATCCAGCAGCCTCTCGCCGATGCCGCGCAGCGCCAGTGGGTTGTGCTGCTGTAGGAACTCGCGCGTAGCGTCGTCGTGCAGGTAGGCGTCGGCCACCAGCGCGTACTGGTGGTCGCCCACCACGCCGGTGGTGGCGCCGTAGGCGAACAGGTTGTCCACCGTGGTGGCGATCTCGGACGCGCCCTTGTAGCCGTGACGGCGCACGCCATCTAGCCACTTGGGGTTGACGGCGCGCGCGCGCACCACACGCGCGACCTCCTCGCGCAGCGTGCGGATGCGCGGCGACCCCGGCACGCTGAAATCGCCGTGGTACAGCGCCGCCGGAGCGCCAGCCAAGTGCTGCACTGCCGCTGCCATGCCGCCCTGGAACTGGGCGTGGTCGGCAGCGTCGAGCACGTCGTGCTCGCGGTTGTCCTGGTTGTGCAGCACCGCGTCGAGCCGTGCCAGCCGCTGCTCGAAGGGCTGACGCGCGGCAGCGCCGTGCCCGCCCTGCCCGTAGGCGAAGGCACCGGCCTGCAGGTAGGCCTGAGCGATGTCGGTGCCGTCTTGCCACCGCCCGCTGTTCAAGACCTCCTGCACGCCCACGCCGTAGCCGCCCGGGCGTGGGCCGAAGACGCGCCAGGTGGCCTGGCGTTGCGCGTCGTCCTCGCTCCGGCCGGCAGCCCGCGCCTCGGCGGCTTCGCGCTGCACGCGGGCGCGGATCGGGTTCACGTCGTCAGGCTCGTCGGCCTCGCTGATGGCGGCCACGGCGCGCACGGCGGTGTCGAACAAGTCGATCACGTTCGGGAAGGCGTCGCGGAAAAAACCCGACACGCGCAAGGTCACGTCCACCCGGGGCCGGTTGCGGATAGCCATCGGCAGCACCTCGATGTCGATCACCCGCGCACTGCCGTCGGCCCACTTCGGCCGCACGCCGAGCAGCGCGAACGCCTGCGCCACGTCTTCACCCCCGGTACGCATGGTGCTCGTGCCCCAGACCGACAAGCCCACCGCGCCAGGCATCTCGCCATGGTCCTGCAGGTGGCGTTCGATCACCCGTTCGGCGGCGGCCGCGCCCATTGCGTAGGCAGTAGGGGTGGGCACGGCGCGGGTGTCCACCGAGTAGAAATTGCGCCCGGTGGGCAGCACGTCGGGCCGGCCGCGCGACGGCGCGCCGCTGGGGCCGGGTGGCACGAAACGGCCGGCCAGGCCGCGCAGCAGTTGCGCCATCTCCTGCGGGCCGCAGGCGTCGAGCCGTGGGCGTAGCACCTCGCGCAGCCGTTGCAGTACCGGCGCGGTGTGGGGCCAACCCGTGTCGTCGAATGCCTCGGGCACAGCGCCGGCGCTCGCTTGATCCGCCAATACGTGATCTGCCACCACGTGCTCCGCCACCATGCCCGCGGCCAGCAATTCCAGCCGCTCACGTGTGTGGCCGGCGTGGCGCCACGCCTCGGGCTGAGCTCCTGCAGAAGGTGCGGACGCGGGCCGCTCCACGGCGCGGCCCAGTCGGGGCTGAGTGCGTTGAAGCCGTCCACGCCCTCGATCTGCAGGTCTTGCGCCAGCGCCACCAGCAGGCTCTGCTGGCCTGCCGCTTTGCCTCCGGAAAAACGCGCCAGCGCGATCAGCGTGTCGACGCGCTGGCGTCCCTGCGGCGAGCTGCCGAGGGTGTGCAACCCGTCGCGGATCTGTGATTCCTTGATCTCGCACAGGTAGGCGTCCAGGCGCTCGAGCAAGCCTTCACGCGCTGTGTCATCGGCGGGCCGCGTGACACCCAGTTCTTCGTGCAGGCCTTCGCGCAGAACCCGGTCGAGCATGTCTTCACGCAGCCGCCGTGCGCGCCGCGGGTCGAGCGACAGGGCCTCGTAATACTCGTCCATCTGCCGCTCGAGCTGTTGCAGCGGGCCGTAGGTTTCGGCGCGCGTCATCGCCGGCATCAGGTGGTCGATGATGACGGCCTGGGTGCGCCGCTTGGCCTGGCTGCCTTCGCCGGGGTCGTTGACGATGAAGGGGTAGAGGTGCGGCAGCGGGCCGAGGATGGCATCAGGCCAGCAGGCCGCACTCAGTGCAACGCTCTTGCCCGGCAGCCATTCGAGGTTGCCATGCGTGCCCACGTGAACCACCGCATCCACCTGGAAGGCGCGGCGCAGCCAGAAGTAGAAGGCCAGGTAGTGGTGCGGCGGCACCAGATCGGCGTCGTGGTAAGTCGCCGCCAGGTCCATGTCGCGCCCGCGGGCCGGCTGTATGCCAACAAAGACGTGGCCGAAGCGCAGCCCGGCAATCATGAAGCGGCCGCTGCGCAACGTTGGATCGTGCTCGGGCGCGCCCCAGCGCGCGATGACGGCGGCGCGGCTGTCGGTGGGAAGCCGATCGAAGTCTTCCAGGTAGTCGGGCAGGGAGAAGCTCTGCGCGGCCGGGCGTGCGTCGTTGGCGCTGTGGTCGTTGGTGATGCCGCGCAGCAGCGCGGCGATCAGGGCATCGCCGCTGTCAGGCAGATCGCCACAGGCGTAGCCGGCAGCCTGCAAGGCCCGAAGAACGGCTACGGTGGAAGCCGGTGTGTCCAGCCCCACGCCGTTGGCGATGCGCGAATCGTCGATGGGGTAATTGGCAAGGATCAGCGCGATGCGCTTGTCGGCATTGGGCTTGTCGCGCAGCACGCACCAGCGGCGCGCGAGTTCGGCCACGAAGGCCATGCGCTCGGGCTCCGCTTCGTAGCGGATCACGTCGAGCTGGGTGTGCTCGCAGCGCCAGGCCAGCCCCTTGAAGCTGATTGCGCGAGTGAGGATGCGGCCATCGACCTCGGGCAGCACCACCTGCATCGCCAAGTCGCGCGGCGCCAGGCCGTGCGGGTCGGCCAGCCACTGCGCTTGCGAGCAGCCGGCGGTGATGAGTTGGAGCACAGGTGCGTCACCGGCCAACGCGGCGGATGAAGTGTCGCCGTCGCCATGGGTGCCGCCATCGATAGCCGCCACGGCGAAGTTCGTCGCGTTCAGCACGATGGCCACGCGGTGCTCAGCCACCAGGGCTTGCACTGCCGCATGGCTGTCCGGGTTCTTGAGTGAATCCACTGCGAGCGCCAGCGCGTTCAGGCCGGCGGAGGCCAGCGCACGCAGCATCGCATCGAACACCGCCGTGTTGCCGGCTTGCAAATGCGCGCGGTAGAACAGCAGCAGTGCCACCGGCGCACCGGATGTCCACGCGGACCGGCTGGCAGCATCTTGCGGTCGATAGTGCACCGCCGAAGGCAAGGGGACCGGTAGCGGCGGCCGGCCGCCCAGGCCGAACGCGGCATGGCCGATGAGCGAGAAGAAGGCCTGCGCGTTGTCGCGCCCGCCTTCGCGCAGGCAGCGCCACAAATGCCGGCAATCGTCTTGCGGTGCGGAGCTACGCAGCAGCAGCTGCGTGTCTTCGAAGGCATCGCCCGAGAACATCGCCAACCACAAGCCGCGCTCGCGTGCCAGCGAGGTCGCGCGCTCCACCACGTAGGCCCAGTCGCTCGGGCTGCCCAAGTGATCGATTACCAGCACGCGGGCATGGCGCAGCACATCATCGACGTACAGGTCCACCGAGGCCGGCTGGCGCAGCCACATCAGGTTGGCCAGGCGCACGCTGGGGTAGTCGGGGCCGAGCTGCGCCGCGACGTCGGCCAGCAGCGACAGGGTGGTGTCGGCGGCGCTCAGCACCACCACCGAGCCGGGCGTCTGCGCCACCCGCACCACGCCCTGGCCACCGTCTTCAATGTGGCCGCCGGGGCGGGTAGACAGCAGGTGCATGGGCTGCTTAAAGTGGCTTCGATGGCTTCGGGGTTGGGTGCGTCAGGCTGCAGCGGTCGCCGCCAACTCACCGTCCAGTTCGGCCTGCAAGACCGCCGCATCCAGCTCGGCACCGATCAAGACTAGGCGCGACTGCCGGGTTTCGTCGACGCGCCAGGGCCGATCGAAATAACTGTCGAAGCGCGAGCCCACGCCTTGCACCACCAGCCGCATTGCAGCGCCGGGCAGCGCGACGAAGCCCTTGGCGCGGTAGATCTCGTGGCGCTCGACCAGGCTGCGCAAGGCGACCAGCAGGCGTTCACGGTCGGGGACTTGCAAGCTCACCGAGACCGAGTCGAAGGCGTCGTGGTCGTGGTCCTCCTCCTCGTCGTGGTGGGTCTTGCGCTGGTCGATCGCATCTTCCACCGCGCGCTCCAGGCCCAGCAGCACACCCAGGTCGATGCGACCGTGCTGTGCATGCACCAGCTTCACGCCGGGCGCGGTTTCGATGCGGATGGTGGCTTCGACGCCGGCCAGGGCGGCGGCGTCCAGGCCGTCCGTCTTGTGCACCACGACCAGGTCGGCGGTGGCGAGCTGGTCTTCGAACAGTTCGGCCAGCGGCGAGTCGTGGTCGAGGTTGCCGTCGGCACGGCGCTGGGCATCCACCGCCACCGGGTCGTCGGCAAAGCGGCCAGCGGCCACGGCGGGCGCATCCACCACCGTGATCACTGCATCGACCGTGAAGGCGTTGCGCAGCGCCGGCCACTGGAAGGCCTGCACCAGCGGCTTGGGCAAGGCCAGGCCCGAGGTCTCGATGACGAGGTGGTCGATCTGCTCGCGCCGCGCGGCCAGTTGTTCCATCACCGGCGCAAATTCTTCCTGCACGGTGCAGCACAGGCAGCCGTTGGCCAGCTCGAACAACTGCCCGTTGGGCGCGCCGGCCTCGTCGCAGCCGATGCCGCAGCCGCGCAGCAGTTCACCGTCGATTCCGAGCTCACCGAACTCGTTGACGATGACGGCGATGCGTCGGCCCTGGGCGTTTTGAAGCAGGTGGCGCAGCAGGGTGGTCTTGCCGCTGCCGAGGAAGCCAGTGACGATGGTGGCGGGGATCTTGCGGGTCTGCATGGTGCGGTTCCTGGAGGTGTTGGTTGGGTGCGGGTCGTGGTGGTGAGGCGATCAGTCCTCGATGCCACGCTGCGCCGGCACGCCGGCTTTGAAGTGGTGCTTGATGAGCGTCATCTCGGTCACCGTGTCGGCCAGGGCGATCAGCTCGTCCGGCGCGTTGCGGCCGGTGAGGACCACATGCACGTGCGGCGGTCGCTCGCGCAGGCAGGCCAGCACAGGCTCGAGCGGCATCCAGCCATAGCGCAGCGGTACATGATCTCGTCGAGCACCACCATGAAGTGCTCGCCCGCGCGCACCGTGGCCTCGGCCCGGGCCCAGCCGGCGCGGGCCAGCTCGGCCGAATGCTCGAGGTCGCGGCTCTTCCAGCTGAAGCCGTCGCCCAGGCCTTCTATGGGCATGCCCAGTTGCTCGAACAAGCGGTGCTCGCCGAAGCGCGCCGAGGGCACTTTCATGAACTGATAGACCTTCACCGTTTTACCTCGACCGAAGGCGCGCAAAGCCAGGCCGAACGCGGCCGTGCTCTTGCCCTTGCCGGTGCCGGTGTGAACGATGACCAGGCCACGCCGCTCGCCTTGTGGCTTGGGCGTGTCACGCAGCAGAGGTGGGGCTTCGATGTCCATGGTTGCGGGGCGAGTTGCGGCAGCGGCCGGCGATTAGGGTTTGAACAACGCAGCGACGGCCGCCGGATTGCTCGGGAAATACAGGTGCATGAACGACGCGAACAGCCGCCCTTTGCGGAACACCGGTTCAGGCTGGCCGTGGTGCCGCTGGGCCTGCGTGTGCAGCGCGGCAGGCAAGCGCACGTCGATGCGCGCGTGGTGGAAGGTGTGCCCACGCACCTCGCCTTCGGGCAGCGCCAGGCTGTGCATACCGAGGTTGACGAGGCGGTCCGCCATTGCCCCTTGGCCCGGGCAGCAAGCCCAGCATCGGCGCTCTGTGGCCAGCGGCGTCGGTGAGCGACTCCAGCAGCGCCAACATGCCGCCGCACTCGGCCACCAGCGGCCGACCGGCCGCGTGGTGGGCGCAGATGGATTCGCGAGATGCGGTGTTGCCCGCCAGCGCTGGCAGGTGCAGTTCGGGGTAACCGCCGGGCAGGTACAGCGCATGGGCCCCGGCCGGCACCGGCTGGTTGGCCAGCGGAGAGAAGAAGCACAGCTCGGCACCCAGGGCACGCAGCGTGTCGAGGTTGGAGCGGTAGAGGAACGAGAAGGCCGCGTCCCGGGCAATGGCGATGGTGACTCCGGCCAACGTGGACGGCAGTGCTGCCGATGCCGAGGTTGGAGGCGCGTCGAAGTCCACGGCCGGCGGCATCGGCAGCGCGCCGCTGTCGCCCAGCGCCTGGGCGGCGGCCGCGATGCGCTGGGCCATGTCGCCCACCTCGCCAGCCTGAACCAGACCCAAGTGGCGCGATGGCAGCGCGTAGTGCTCGCCGCGGGGCAGCGCGCCGTACCAGGCAATGCCGGCAGGCAGGCTCTCGTGCAGCATCTGCGCGTGTCCGGCGCTGCCCACGCGATTGGCCAGCACGCCGGTCAGCCGCAAGCCCGGGCGGTAGGTGGCCAGCCCGTGGGCTACGGCGCCGAAGGTTTGCGCCATCGCCGAGGCATCGATCACCGCCAGCACTGGCAACCCGAAGTGCAGGGCCAGATCGGCACTCGACGGCGTGCCATCGTGCAGACCCATGACGCCTTCGACCAGGATCAGGTCAGCCTGCGCCGCCGCGCTGTGCAGCAGCCCGGCGCAGTGCGCGGCGCCGCCCATCCACAGGTCGAGTTGCTGCACCGGCGCGCCGCTGGCGCATTCCAGCACCATCGGATCCAGGAAGTCGGGACCTGTCTTGAAGACGCGCACGCGCCGGCCCTGGCTGCGGTGCGAGTGCGCCAACGCGGCGGTGACGGTGGTCTTGCCCTGGCCCGAAGCCGGGGCCGTGACCAGCAAGGCCGGGCATGGACGCGCCTCCAGGCAGGGGGAAACAATCATGGTCGAGAAGCCAACAGACAAGCTCGGTCCCTTGACATGATCTTTCCGGGGGTCACCGCGCTGCTTCAGCCGCGCTGGCCGATGCCGGGTTCGATGCGCCCAATACAACAAGCAAGTGCGGCTTCAACCAGCGCGCGAACAGCGGGCCCGCGACTGCGGCCATCGTGAACCAGAACGACAGCGAGGCCCAGGTGGTGGCCCAGATGAAGTCATGCCCCAGCTTCAGCAGGCTGGCATGCGCTTCGCCGCTGTAGCCGGCGAGCGCGTCGCCTTCGAGTTCGGGCGCTCCGACGACGAAGGGCACGGCCAGCAGCACCGCAGCGACCGGCCAGCGCCAGCGAGACGATGCGAAGCCGAGCGTCGCGAACGCAGAGGCCGAACACACCACTGCCAACAGCCACCAGGCCTGACGCGCGTGCAGCGGCGCGACCTCCATGCCCGGCACTTCGGCCGGCAAGCCGAGCGAGGGCCACAGATGCAGGCTCAGCCAACCGGCCGCGGATACCACCGCCGCGACCCGCAGTGCCGGAGTGGCGTTGCCACGCTTCCAGACCCACAGCGCCATCACCACGAATACCAGCAGCGCCAGGCTGAAGGCGTGCAGCACATTCGCCACCCACGTCCAGGTGCTGCGCTCGGTGCCAGCAGCGGGCTCCCAGGCAGCGTCATCGTGATGGTGTTCATTCTCGGCAGCGGCAGCATGTTCGTGCGCCACCGCCGCCACCGGCGCGGCTTTTTGGTCTTCGAACACCTCGGCGGCCAGGATGAGGGGCACCGCCTGCCAGCGCTGCACCGCGAACTGCACGCTGCCGACGAACAGGGCTGCGACTAGCGCACACCAGATCAAACGTTGGAACAACATGGCAGTCTCCTGTCAGTGGCAGGGTTTGACGGTGATGTGGCGCACGTCGTGCGCAGCGTTGTGCGCCAGCGGACTGTCGGCAAACGCGACGCCGTACAGCACCGCCATGCCGAGTGCCCCGGCAGCAGCGAGTTGGCGCAACACACCGCGCACCGCGGTGTGGGTGGGCGTTGAAGCGGGAACGTAGGTCGGCATGTTCATGAATGGTTCCTTGGGTGAGTGGGCTGGCGGGCTATTGCGACCGTGGCACTGCGCCCCTGGGCGCCCCGGTGTTTGTGTGTTTCGACCCGCAGGCGGGTAGCAGCGCGCAGCAACGCAAAGCGTTGGTCGCGGTCATTCCTTCACCTTCATCTCGATGCCGGCCACCATCAGCGTGACGCGCTCGCAGAAGGTGGCCACGAGCTGGTGCAGTGTGCCCAGCGCATCAAGATAGCGGCGCACCTCACTGCCCAGCGGTGCCACGCCCATGCCGATCTCGTTGGACACCAGTACCACAGGCCCCATTGCATTGCGCAGGGCATCGCACAGGTCCGCCTGCTGCTGAAGCCAGGTCGGCTCATCCAGCCGCGGCCCCACCATCGGCATCAATCGCTGCGTCAACCACACGGTCAGGCAGTCGACGATCACGAGCCTCTGGGGTGCGCACCACTCGCGCAACGCAGCCGGCAGATCGTCTGACACTTCCAGGGTCTGCAGATCCGGGACGTGCAACGCGCGCTGCTCACGGTGACGCGCGATGCGTTCGCGCATCTCGTCGTCACCGGGCGTTGCCGTCGCGATCAACAGCGCGCGTTGCCCGGAAACTTGCAGCCAGTCTTTCGCGCGCAACTCCGCACAACGAGACTTGCCGCTCTTGCCGCCGCCGAGGATCAGCTCGTGCATGTGCAGGCCTCAACGCCCACAGCAGCGCAGCATGACGAAGGCCGAATGCGACCTGAAGAGAATACGAGCCATGATGGAACCGCCGTGCCAACCGTGCTCGCCCGCTTCCCCGCGGGCACGCACCTCAAGGTGCGCCGTCTACACGGCGCACCGCCTCGTTGGCCGGTATCCGGGCTGGCGGAGACGACTCGTGTTCCCTTCCCAGGCGACACCGCTTTCGCAGCGCGCACCCAGTGGGTTGTAGACACGAGCGGTGAGCACAAGGCTCACGTCCGCTTACCGTTGCGGGGGCAGCTCAGGTTGGGGCGGTGCCGCAGATCCGCTTTGAACTACGGCGCTGCCCTTCCTGATTCCCGTTGAACTGCTTTGGCTGGAAAGCCAAAGCGAGCACCAACGCCTTCATGATAGCGGAAGGCCTTTAGTCGTGACCGCGGTCGGTAGCTGGATCCTCACGCAATCTTATCGACGATGTGTCTCGAGTCCCCATGGATGCGCATCTACTTGGTGGCGCATTACACCAAGGCTTTCGGCACACGGCGCCTTCTGAGTCCACTTCCGGGCGCTTCTTTGAATGCTTTGGATTACAGCTCGGGGTCGTCAGCTGCACAAAGCGCGGCCCCAGCCGACGGGTCAGCGCATCGCCCCTTTGCCGACGTTCCACGTCCGCAGCCGGTTCCGGTTCGGTCCACCAGCGGGGTCACGCTTCATCGGTCAGGCTGGGCTGCCACCCTGCCGGCAGCGCGCTCGACCAGCACGTCCGCATACCTCTCGAGGTTGAACCTGAACGTGCCGCGGAAGTTGATGTGCGAGAAGTGCGCCGGCCCGATTCGCCGCAACCAGTCCTCCTCGATCCCGACGCCATCACCTTTGAGGCGGGCCACGACGCCGTCCATGCGGTTCGTGTTCCAGGCCAGCACGATGTTGGTCAGCAGCGCATGAGCGCCTGAGATGGCCACCATCTCCTGCCGCCGCCGGCCTCGGTCATGCGCCACGTGTCCGCCGTGGATCGCTCGTTGCAACTGGTGCACCGATTCGCCTCGGTTGAGCAGCGTGTGAATCTCGCGCCGATAGTCCGGGATGGCCAGGTAGTCGCACAAGAACAGCGTTCGCAGCAAGCGCCCCAGGTGTTCCGCGGCGCGATGCAGCGGATCGCCGACGGCGGCCGAGCCCAGGCCGTGGATGGCATGCGCCGCAGAAACCTTGCCGGCCCGAATGGAGGCGACCAGGCGCACCAGGTCGTCCCATCCACGCTCGATCGCCTTGACCGATATCCTGCGCACGGTGACGACTTCCAGGCTCTCCGGCACCGGCCACCCCCTGGGCACGAACAGCTTGCGCTCCCTCAGGTCCTGCAGACGCGGGCACAGGTCGAAACCCAGCAGCTTGGCGATCGCCATGGCCACGTTCGTGACGCCATGCGTATCCACGGCCAGCAACGAGATGCGGATGCGGTCCTCGGCGCGGTTGTGCTGCTCGACACCCTCGACGGCCACGCCGGCCTGTCGTTCGTTCAGCACAATGGGCTGGTCGTAGAACAAACCCCAGCGGTCGCGAACGTGCGTGTACATGCCGGCGGCATACGTGCGCCGCCGCGGGTCCACCCGTGCTGTCCACAAGTGCCGGCTGGCGTCCAAGGCCATCATGTCGGCCGAACCCTTGCTGCCGTCACCCCACAAAGCGGCGATCGGCACGGCGTTCTGGTACTCCGAGACACGTTCGTTGGCCCGGCGCAGCCTGCCGCTGAACTCAATGGCCCGCATCGCCGTGGCGATGTGCGCCGCGTCGATGCCCGGGATCATCGAGCCCACGCCCTTGGCGTCGATGTCGGTGCCGTGGGCAAGGAGGGCGCCATAAGCGGCCAACAGCTCGTTGCTTGACGAGGGTCGGCGGGCCAGCAACGCCTCGCTGAAATGCGTCGCCGCGTCGACCTCCATCAGTAGGTCTGGAAGCTGCACCTGGCCAATGTGTTTGAAGACGGCCTCCCTTGTCTTTCGCGGCTCGACCTCTTCGTCCAGCGGACGAATCGGCGGCAGGTGCAGCAGCTTGTCGGCGCCGATCTCCACGTGTCCCTGATCGGCGGCCTCGGCCAGCGCCGACAGGCCCACGGACATGCCGGCCAGGATAGGCTCCAGAAACGCCATCGCCTGCACCGGCAGGCCGAGGATCTGATGGTGTTGTTCCCTGGTGCTTGTCCAGTCTTTGTCCGCCAGGAGCATCGATTCGCGGGCGCGGAAGGTGATCGAATGGTTCACCCAGGCGCTGCCACGGCGCAGGCTCTTGCGCAGGGCCATCATCGTGCTGGCCTCGAATGCGCGGTAGCGGGATTGTGGATCCAGGTCGCTGACGATTGCGCTCCAGGCCGCACCCACCGGTGGCAGCTCGAAATCCGGTGGGACCTCTTTGGTGTTCAGCGCCTGCAACATCGACCAAGCTTGCCACTGTTCGTAGCCGGTGTCCCCGGGCGTCCCAGCAAAGTCAATGTCGCGCAGACCCGCCAGGTGGGCGTGAACGCGGCGGCTGTCTTCTGCCAGCGCCCTGCGCACCTGCGAGGCAAAGGTGGCCATGGATACGTCGCCGATGTCGTCCAACATGGCGCGCGCCTCCAGCACGCGGTCGCGCCAGGTCTTCGTCTCGTCGTGAAGTACCGACTTCGCCTTGATGGCCTGCTGCAAGGTCGCGCCGCTGCTGCGGGATCGTCCCGTTTGGACCCGTTCGGCCGCGCGGCGAAATAGATCCTGGCTGCGGCGCGATGCCTGCATCAGCGCCGCGTCGGTCAACTCCAAAAGTGTGACGCGCAGGAAGCAAGCGATCTCCACGGTCTGTCGCTGCTGTTCGATGCGCGCGGTCATCGACGGCCGCCGCATCTGTACGTGAGCGGCGTAGGCCTGCTGCTTGCTCAGCGCAATGGGGTCCAGCGCCCAGTTGTGCGCACCGAGCTCCTTCAATGCGCGAACCTTCTCCAGTGTCTCTACCATCGTGCTGGGGGCGTGACGCTTGGGCGGTGTCTTGAGCCATTCAAGGTGGCTGCCCATCAACCCACCAGCCTGGGGCGAGTAGGCCCAGTCGATGGCCCTGCGCAGGGCCGCCTTGCCGATCGCCGCCTCGATCGTTGCGGCCATGGCCGCCTCCGTGGTGTCGAACGCCCTGCGCGCCCAATCCGCCAAGCGTCGAGGACCGGGGATCACGATTCGGCGGTCGTACAACCACAGGCGCGCGGTTTCGGCCAGGTCGTCGGGATGGGCGGCTTCGAGCGCGGCAATTGTGAGGACTTGTTCAAGCTGTTCGACCTGAGCGTCGTCGAGGTCCTGCAGGCCCAGGTAAGCGCGCGCCCAGGCCTGATGCTCGTACAGGGTCTGGCGACGTTCGTACAGGGACCTCAGGCTCGCGATGCTCACTGCCGGAGTTGCAAGTGCCTCGCAAACGGACCGCAGCAGCATCTTTGGAACGGACGCGAATCTGTCCATTGGGCGGCCACTCGCCCGCAAGAAGAGCATCTGGATTGCAGCCGCGACGCGGCGGTCGTGGCGGAACCGCTCGGAGATCGCGGCGATGTCGTCCTTGCTCAGGCAAAAGGCTTGTCGGACGTCGAACTCGGACAGCCTGGTCGGCAGGCGCTCCACGCCGATGAAGCGTTTTGCGTACGACACGGCGGGATGCTCCAGGGAGTCGAAACCGCAAATCTACCTGGGTGCCGTCATTTGAGAACCCCTAGCTGCTCAGGCCCGGTTTAGGCTCGAGAGGCGCCCGGCGACGGGGGACCGTGTCAATTTGCTGGAAAGATACGATTACCCC
>NZ_AZSN01000026.1:0-38033 GCF_000576225.1 Methylibium sp. T29-B
GGAGGGCAGCGCGGCCGGCGCGACGGGCCGCGCGGGCCACGCCGATAATCGAATTTTAGCCGCCCCCGCCGATGTCGACAGCCGATCCGACCCGCTTCGTCCTCGTGGGCACCAGCCATCCCGGCAACGTGGGCGCGGCGGCGCGGGCGATGAAGGTGATGGGCTTCTCCGACCTGGTGCTGGTGGCGCCCCGCCATGCCGACGTGCTGGTGCAGGAGGACACGGTGGCCCTGGCCAGCGGCGCGGCCGACATCCTGGTGCGGGCGCGCGTCGTCGCGACGCTCTCCGAGGCCCTGGAGGGCGTGACCCACGCCTGCGCCACCGCGATGACGCCACGCGATTTCGGCCCCAGGACCCACGCGCCTCGTGCGTTGTTCCCGGAGCTCGCCGCCGGGCGGCAGCGCGTGGGCTTCGTGTTCGGTTCCGAGCGCTATGGGCTGTCGAACGAGGACGTGTACCGCTGCCACAGCTGCCTGAGCATCCCGACGCCGGCCGACTACGGCTCGCTGAACCTGGCGCAGGCGGTGCAGCTGATCGCCTACGACTGGCGCCAGGCGCTCGGCGGCTACCCCGTCACGCCCCGCACGCCCGATCCGGCGCTGGCCGACGCGGCGGCGGTGCAGGGGCTGCTCTATCACTGGCAGCGGGCGCTGGTGCATATCGGCCACCTCGATCCGGCGGCACCGAAGAAGCTGTTGCCGCGGGTGAACCAGCTGCTGAACCGGGCCCAACTGACCGAGGAAGAGGTGCACCTGCTGCGCGGGATCGCCACCTCGATGCTGAAACGCTGAGCCGCCGCGATGCCCCCGCCGGCCTCAGGCAGGCAGGCGGCTGGCTACACTGACTTGGCCCAACCTGAAGAGCGACGACATGTTCAGCCGCCTCCGCGAAGACATTGCCACCATCCTCGAGCGCGACCCGGCCGCACGCACGGGTTTCGAGGTGCTGACCTGTTATCCGGGGCTGCATGCACTCGCGGTGCACCGGCTGGCGCATGGCTGCTGGACACGCGGCTGGCACTGGCTCGGTCGCTTCCTGTCGCACCTGGGCCGCTTCCTCACCGGCATCGAGATCCATCCGGGTGCCACGATCGGCCGGCGAGTCTTCATCGACCACGGCATGGGCGTGGTGATCGGCGAGACGGCCGAGATCGGTGACGACTGCACCATCTACCAGGGCGTGACGCTCGGCGGCACCTCGCTCTACAAGGGCGCCAAACGGCACCCGACGTTGGGCAAGGGCGTGATCGTCGGAGCCAACTCGCAGGTGCTCGGCGGTTTCCTGGTCGGCGACGGGGCGCGGGTCGGCTCGGGCGCGGTGGTAGTCAAGCCGGTGCCGGCGGGCGCCACGGCGGTCGGCAACCCGGCGCGCATTCTGCACGACGCGGTTGATGTGCAGCGCGAGGCGGCGGCGGCGAAGATGGGTTTCTCGGCCTACGGCGTGAGCCAGGGAGACGACCCGGTGGCGCAGGCGATGAAAGGCCTGATCGACAACGCCTCGGGCCACGAACACCAGATCGCCATGCTGTGGGCGGCAGTCGAGACGCTGTCGCGGCGCAGCGCCGCCGGCGACTGCGTCCCGAGCGACGCGCAGACCGCGAGGACTTCGACGCGGCGGCGCTGAACCAACTGGTGCGCTGACGCGCGGCGGCCGGCCGGTTCAGGCAGCCGCCGGGCGCGGCGCGCGCAGCGCCGATTTCGGCCGGAAGGCCTTGCAGACCGTCTCTTCCGTCTCGAGGTAGGGCCCGCCGATCAGGTCGACACAGTAGGGCACGGCTGCGAAGATGCCGTGCGCCGGCGGGCTCGCGTCCGGCAGGCCCTGCAGCGTCTCGGCAATCGCCTTGGGCTGCCCGGGCAGGTTGATGATCAGCGTCTGGCCGCGGATCACCGCCACCTGGCGCGACAGGATCGCGGTGGGCACGAAGCGCAGCGAGATTTGCCGCATCTGCTCGCCGAAGCCCGGCATCTCCTTGTGAGCGACGGCCAGCGTGGCCTCGGGCGTCACGTCGCGCGGCGCCGGCCCGGTGCCGCCAGTGGTCAGCACCAGGTCGCAGTGCGCGTCGTCGACCAGCTCGCGCAGCGTGGCGCTGATGCCCTCCTGCTCGTCCGGGATCAGGCGTGTGACCCAGGTGACCGGGTTCTTCAGCGCGCGGCTCAGCCAGTCCTGGAGCGCCGGGATGCCCTGGTCTGCGTAGACGCCGCTGGAGGCGCGGTCGCTGACCGAGACGAGGCCGATCGTGACGGGGTCGAACCCCGCGGCGGGTACGTCAGTCATTGCTTTCCTCCTCTTCGCGGCCAGGCTCGGCGAGCGCGCCGCGCAGCTGCTGGAACAGCTCGCGGTAGGCCCGGCCGTGGCGGGCAGCACCGTCCGGCAGTGCGGGGACGGCTTCCTTGCGCGCGCTGCGGATCAGGCTGCGCAGCTGCTGCAGGTCGCTGCGCGGGTGCGCGGCGGTCCAGCGGGTGAGGGCGTCGTCGCTGGCCAGCAGTTCGGCGCGCCAGCGCTCGGCCTCGTGCAACGCGAGCGCATCCTTGGCGTGGCCGAGCTGGAACGAGGCAACCGCCTCGCGGATCGGCTCGATACCGCCGGCATCCTGCGCCCGGCGCATCAGCTTGCCCAGGTACTGGATCTGGCGGCGGCGGCCTTCGTGGGACTTGGTGCGCTGGGCGGTTCGGACCGCCTCGCGGAGCGACTCGTCGAGGCCGATGGCGTCGATGCGAGCGTCGGGCAGCGTCATCAGTGCTTCGCCCAGGGCCTGCAGCTCGTGCATGGCCTTCTTCAGCGCGGTCTTGCTGGGGCGCTCGGACGCATCGTCGTCGTCCGGTTCGTTCGTTTCGGTGTTCAAGCGGTGGCAGGCATCAGGGAAGGGGGAACGCCGCAGGGCGCTGGCTATCATAGTTGCGTGCCGCCGGCTCTCCCTGCGGCCGCACAGCCCCGCAGTTTCCAGGTCCCGCCATGTCCCGCACCCCCGAAGGTTTTGCCCATAGCCGAGCCCAGTTCGAGCAACTGATCGACGACGCGCTCGCGGTGGCCCGCGGGCTCGGGGCCAGCGATGCGGCGGCCGAGGTCAGCGAGGGCGCCGGCCTGTCGGTGTCGGTGCGCAAGGGCGAGGTCGAGACGGTCGAGCGCAACCGCGACAAGTCGCTCGGCGTCACCGTCTACCTGGGCCAGCGGCGTGGCAACGCCAGCACCTCCGATTTCTCGCGCGCCGCGCTGGAGCAGACGGTGCGCGCCGCCTACGACATCGCCCGCTTCACGGCCGAGGACCCGGCCGCCGGCCTGCCCGACGCGGCTGATCTGGCCACGCCCGAGGAAGCGGCGCGCGATCTCGATCTCTACCACCCTGGGCGATCGACGCCGCCGGCGCCATCGAGCTGGCCTTGCGCTGCGAGGGCGCAGCCTTCGCGACCGACCGGCGCGTCACCAATTCCGACGGCTGCGGCGTCTCGGTCCAGCAGTCGCACTTCATGGCCGGCAACTCGCGCGGTTTCCGCGGCGGCTACGCCAGTTCGAGGCACTCGCTGTCGGTGGCTCCGATCGCCGGCCGGGGCAACGACATGCAGCGCGATGCCTGGTACAGCTCGATGCGGGACGCCGCCGAGCTCGCGTCCCCCGAGGCCGTGGGCCGCTACGCCGCCGAGCGCACGCTGGCGCGGCTGAAGGGCCGCAAGATCGCCACCTGCGAGGTGCCGGTGCTGTTCGAGTCGACGCTGGCCGCGGGTCTGCTCGGTGCCTACGTGCAGGCCACCAGCGGCGGCGCGCTCTACCGCAAGGCCACCTTCCTGGCCGACTGCCTGGGCAAGCCGGTGTTTCCCGACCACGTCGACATCGTCGAGCAACCGCACCTGCTCAAGGGCAAGGCCAGCGCACCGTTCGACGACGAGGGCGTGCGCACACGCGCGCGCAAGGTGGTGGCCGGCGGGCGCGCCGAAGGCTATTTCCTGTCGAGCTACTCGGCGCGCAAGCTCGGCATGCACACGACCGGTCACGCCGGCGGCTCGCAGAACCTCACGCTGACGAGCCGGCTCACGTCGCCCGGCGACGACCTCGACGCGATGCTGCGCAAGCTCGGCCGCGGGCTGTTCGTCACCGAGCTGATGGGGCAGGGCGTCAACTACGTGACCGGCGACTACTCGCGCGGCGCGGCCGGCTACTGGGTCGAGGGCGGGCGCATCGTGCACCCGGTGCACGAGATCACCATCGCCGGCAGCCTGGGCGAGATGCTGCGCCGGATCGTCGCGGTCGGTGCCGATGCCTACACGATGGGCGGCAAGACCATCGGCTCGGTGCTGATCGAGCGCCTGAAGATCGCCGGCAGCTGAGGACGGTGCGTGCCTGGCGGGTAAGCCCCACGCCGGGCCGCGGAGGGCGCTCCTAGAATCTTTTCGATCCTTCCTTCCCTCTCCAGGAGTCGTCCTTGATGCAACGCCGTTCCTTCGTGCAACGGGCCGGTCTGGCCGGTGTGCTGGCCACGGGCGCCGCACCGGCGGTCGTGCACGCCCAGAGCAACCTGCGCTGGCGGCTGGCTTCGAGTTTCCCGAAGTCGCTCGACACGATCTTCGGCACGGCCGAACTGTTCGCGAAGAAGGTCGGCGAGATGAGCGGTGGCCGATTCCAGATCTCGGTGCATGCGGCCGGCGAGCTGGTGCCGGCCTTCGGCGTGGTCGACGCGGTGCAGAACGCCACCGTCGACATTGCCCACACCGCGCCCTACTACTTCTACGGCAAGGACCCGACCTTCTGCCTCGGCTGCGCGGTGCCGTTCGGGTTGAACTCCCGCCAGATGTCTGCGTGGATGTACGACGGTAACGGCCTGAAGCTGATGCGCGAGTTCTACGCCAAGTACAACATCGTCAACTTCCCCGGCGGCAACACCGGTGCGCAGATGGGCGGCTGGTTCCGCAAGGAGATCAAGTCCATCGCCGACATCAAGGGTCTGAAGTTCCGCTGCAACCCGTTTGCCGGCCGCGTGCTCGAGCCCTTCGGCGTGGTGCCGCAGTCGCTGCCGGGCGGCGACATCTACCCCGCGCTCGAGAAGGCACCATCGACGCGGCGGAATGGGTCGGTCCCTACGACGACCTCAAGCTCGGTTTCAACAAGGTGGCGCCGAACTACTACTACCCGGGCTGGTGGGAGGGCGGGCCGCAGCTCGACTTCTTCATCAACAACAAGGCCTGGGAGGCGCTGACGCCCGACTACAAGTCGATGATCGAGGCCGCCGCGGCGCAGTCGCACATCGAGATGCAGGCGCGCTACGACGCGCGCAATCCACCCGCGTTGAAGCAGCTGGTGGGTTCGGGCACCAAGCTCAAGCCCTTCCCGGCCGACGTGATGACCGCGGCATTCAAGTCGGCCGAGCAGATCTACGCCGACCTGTCGGCCAAGAACCCGTCCTGGAAGAAGGTGTGGGAGGACTACGCGAAGTTCCGCGCCGAGCAGAACGTGTGGTTCCGCTTCACCGAGGCGACCTTCGACCGCTTCATGCAGTCGCAGAAGCTCTGAGCCTCAGGGGGCCGAGGCGGCAGGGTCCGCCGCCGGCGACCGGTCGCGGAACAGTTCGTCGAGGTCGGGTTCCGAGGCCGCCGTGTCCGAAGGATCGACCGGCATCTCGATGCGGACCTTGTCGAGGTCGATCTTCTCTTCCTTGTCGAGGAAGACCGTGACTGTCTCCGGCACGAAGATCACGATCACCACCAGCAGCAGCTGCAGCATCACCCAGGGCAGTGCGCCGAGGTAGATGTCGCGCGACGGCACCGGGCGGGGCAGCGTGCCGCTCTTGAACAGCGAGTCGGCGATGCCGCGCAGGTAGAACAGCGCGAAGCCGAACGGCGGGTGCATGAACGAGGTTTGCATGTTCACGCACAGCAGCACGCCGAACCACACCAGGTCGATGCCGAGCTTGTCGGCCACCGGCGCGAGCAGCGGCAGGATGATGAAGGCGATCTCGAAGAAGTCGAGGAAGAACGCCAGGAAGAAGATGAAGACGTTGACCGCGATCAGGAATCCGATCTGGCCTCCGGGCAGGCCGGAGAGCATGTGCTCGACCCACTTGCCCCCGTCGACGCCCTGGAACACCAGCGAGAACACGCGCGAACCGATCAGGATGAACACCACCATCGCGGTGATGCGCATCGTGCCCGCCAGCGCGTCGCGCAGCAGAGGCCAGCTCAGGCGGCGGTGCAGGGCGGCCAGCAGGAAGGCCCCGACCGCGCCCATCGCGCCGGCCTCGGTGGGCGTCGCGATCGCGTGGTCCATGCCGGGCAGGCCGCCCATGCTGCCGAGCACCGCGAAGATCAGGACGGCCGACGGGACGATGCCGCGCAGGCACTTGAGCCACAGCGCCCGGCCGCTCAGTGTGCGCGCTTCCTTCGGCACGCCGGGCACGGCGGCGGGGCGCAGACGGCTCAGCACGAAGGTATAGGCCGCGAACAGCAGCACCTGCAGGATGGCCGGACCCCAGGCGCCCTTGTACATGTCGCCCACCGGGCGGCCGAGCTGGTCGGCCATGACGATCAGCACCAGCGAGGGCGGCACCAGCTGCGTGATCGTGCCCGACGCGGCGAGGACGCCGGTGGAATAGCGCAGGTCGTAGCGGTAGCGCATCATCACCGGCAGCGAGATCATCGCCATCGCGATCACCTGGCCGGCCACTGTGCCGGTGATGGCGCCCAGCACGAAGCCGACGATGATCACCGAATAGCCCAGGCCGCCGCGTACCCGACCGAAGAGCTGACCCATCGAGTCGAGCATGTCCTCGGCGAGGCCGCACTTCTCGAGCACGGCGCCCATCAGCGTGAAGAAGGGGATGGCCAGCAGCAGATCGTTGCTGAGGATGCCGAACACGTTGAGCGGCAGCGCCGACATGAACTCGGGCGGGAACCAACCTGCCTCGATCGCGATGAAGCCGCACAGCAGACCATAGGCCGCGAGCGAGAAGGCCACCGGGAAGCCGATCAGCAGCACGACGATCAACCCCGCGAACATCAGCGGGGCGAACTGCTCCATCGTCATTGCAGGGGGCGCTCGTAGTGCGTGTGCATCTCGTGGCGATGCAGCAGCCAGCCGATGCGCTTGGCGATCTCGGCCAGTCCCTGCAGTGCGAGCAGCGCAAAGCCCAGCGGCAGCATCAGCATCGCCGGCCAGCGGATCAGGCCGCCGGCGTTGCCGGACATCTCCCCACTTGTGTAGGTGCGCCAGAACAGCGGCAGCGACAGCCACAGCATCAGCAGCACGACGGGCATCAGGAAGGCGACGAGACCGAACAGGTCGACAAAGACCTTGCCGCGGCCGGACAGGCGGCCGTAGAACACGTCGACGCGCACATGCTCGTTGAGCCGCAGCACCTGCGACGCGCCCAGCATCACGCAGGCGGCGAACAGGTACCACTGGATCTCGAGCCAGGCGTTCGAGCTGTAGTCGAGGCCGTAGCGCACGAGCGCATTGCCGGCGCTGATCAGGCAACAGGCCAGCACGGCCCACTGAGCGAGCCAGGCGAAGCGGTCGTTGAGGACGTCGATCGGCGAAACGATTCGGGACAGGGCGCTCATCGGCGATCTCTCGGGTGACAGCGGCTCGTCAGGAAATCATGCGTGCGGGGTCGGGCACTGCGAGGCCGAGCGATTCTAGAGGGCCGAGGTGCGGGGTTTGCGCGTTTGCCCGTGCGAGCCGCGCCGCATCCGCCGTCGCCTGCGCTGCGTACAGGACTCCTGCGTGCCTGATTCGATGTCGGTGTAAGTAAACGCCGCCAGGTGCGACCGAAGAAGGCCAGTGCACGGAGTGCGACGACGTTCCCCGGCCTGCCGTTCCGCAACCATCCATCCGAAGGAGATCCACATGACGAATTTCAAGTCTGGTCTGGCGATTGCCGGCGCCGCTGCCGCCCTGTTTGCCATGGGCACGGTCAGCACCACGGTGCAGGCTGCTGACACCGGCTCGGTGCACTGCGCCGGCGTGAACAGCTGCAAGGGCACCTCGGAGTGCAAGACCGCCAGCAGCGCCTGCAAGGGGCAGAACACGTGCAAGGGCCAGGGCTGGGTCAGCAAGAAGTCCGCGAAGGAATGCACCGACGCCGGCGGGACCGTCGCGAAGTAGGCCCGACGGATCGGTCACGAGGTCCGCGCGTCGGCCCTGGCCGATGCGCGGACCTTCGTGCCTCTTGTGCGTCTTTGCACCCTCACCGATGAGCACCATGCTTCATGGCTTCGGCCTGGGACTTCGTCCCGAACACTACGCTGCATTCGCCGAACGGCGGCCCGCGGTGGACTGGCTCGAGGTCATCTCGGAGAACTACATGCTGCCGGGCGGCGCGCCGCTGCAGCACCTGGACCGCCTGCGCCGCGACTACCCGATGGCGATGCACGGTGTGTCGCTGTCGATCGGCAGTGCCGACGACCTGGACCTCGAGTACCTGCGCGCCCTGAAGGCGCTGGCCGATCGCATCGACCGGCGTGGATCTCCGACCATCTCTGCTGGACCGGCGTGGACCACCACAACCTGCACGATCTGATGCCCATGCCCTACACCGAGGCTGCCTTGCGCCACCTGTGCGAGCGGGTGGCGCGCGTGCAGGACCACCTCGGCCGTCGCCTGCTGCTCGAGAACGTGTCGAGCTACGTGGCCTTCGAAGCCGACGAGATGAGCGAGTGGTCGTTCGTCGCCGAGCTCGCGCGGCGCGCCGACTGCGATCTGCTGCTCGACGTGAACAACGTCCACGTCAGCAGCGTGAATCACGGCTTCGACGCGCGGTGCTACATCGATGCCCTGCCGCGCGAGCGCGTGCGGCAGATCCATCTGGCCGGCCACGAGGACCACGGCAGCCACCTGATCGACACGCATGACCACCCGGTGTGCGATGCCGTGTGGAAGCTGTATGACTACACGACGCGGCGGTTCGGCGCGGTGCCGACGATGATCGAGCGGGATGACCGCATCCCGCCGCTGGCCGAGCTGGTGGCCGAACTCGACGTGGCGCGGGAGGTTCAGGCCGGCGCGCTGTCCGCGGCGAGGACCGGCCGCGGTGTGCGTGAGATGACGGCATGAATGCGGGCGTGCTGATCGAGCAGCAGCGGCGGCTGAGCCGTGCCGTCGTCGAGGACGCCGCCGCCGGGGCGACGCCGGCTGACGGGTTGCTGCGGCCACGACCTGGCGGCTCGCTGCTGAACATCTACCGCCACGCCTACCGCGCCCGCCTCGTCGCCGCGCTGCGCGAGAACCACGAGGGACTGCCGCGGGTCATGGGCGACGAGGCCTTCGAGGCCTTGGCGCAGGCCTATCTGTCGGCGTGTCCGTCACGGCATCCGTCGATCCGCTGGTTCGGTGAGTCCCTGGCCGATTTCATGCAGGCTCGGCCGGAATTGGCGCCGCACCCGTCCCTGGCCGATCTGGCGCGCATGGAGTGGGCGCTGCGGATGGCCTTCGATGCCGCCGATGCCCTGCCGATCCGGGCGGAAACGCTGCAGACCCTCGATGCGCGGGCCTGGCCCGGTCTGCGTTTCTCGCTGTTGCCCAGCGCCCGGCTGGTGACGCTGCACTGGGCCGTCGAGCCGCTGTGGCGTGCGCTGCAGGCACAGGCGGCGCAGCCAGCCGATGGCGAACCCGAACTGCCCGAACCGGAACCGCACGAACATTGCCTGCTGGCCTGGCGACCGGGCCTGGAGACGCGCTGGCGTTCGCTCGAAAGCCTGGAGACGGTGCTGTTGCGCGCGGTCCTCGATCGCCAGCCGTTCGCGGCGCTGTGCGCCCGTGCTGCCGCTGAGGTCGGCGAGGCCGATGCCGCCACGGCCGTCGTCGCGGTCCTTCAGGCTGGCTCGCCGAAGGCCTGATCGCGGCCGTGCAGGTCTAGCCGGCACCCATTGCCGTAGCGCGGGTTCGCCGCCGGGCGATCAGGACGGCCCGCCCGCGCCGCGGTAGCTGCCCGGTACCAGGATCTCGCGCCCCACCCGTCTGATATCGGTATGGCCGGTGAAGGCCATGGTGATGTCGAGCTCGTTGCGGATGATCTCGAGGGCGCGTGTCACGCCGGCCTGGCCCATCGCGCCCAGCCCGTACAGGAAGGCCCGCCCGATCATCGTGCCGCGCGCTCCCAGGGCCACCGCCTTGAGCACGTCCTGGCCCGAGCGGATCCCCCCGTCCATCCACACCTCGATCCGGTCGCCCACCGCCTCGGCGATCGCCGGCAGCGCCGCGATCGAGGACGGCGCCCCATCGAGCTGCCTCCCCCCGTGGTTCGACACCACGATCGCGTCGGCCCCGCTGTCGGCCGCCAGCTTCGCGTCGGCCACCTCCATGATCCCCTTCAGGATCAGCCGGCCGCCCCAGCGCTGCTTGATCCACGCCACATCGTCCCAGCTCAGCCTCGGATCGAACTGCTCCTTCGTCCACGTCCCCAGCGAAGACATGTCGCTCACCCCCTTGGCATGCCCCACCAGGTTGCCGAAGCTGTGGCGCCGCGTCCCGGCCATCCCCAGGCACCAGCGCGGCTTCATCGCCAGGTTGATCAGGTTCGCCAGCGTCGGCTTGGGCGGCGCCGTCATGCCGTTCTTCAGGTCCTTGTGGCGCTGCCCCAGCACCTGCAGGTCCAGCGTCAGCACCAGCGCCGAGCAGCGTGCCGCCTTGGCGCGCTCGATCAGCCGCTCCATGAAATCGCGGTCGCGCATCCAGTACAGCTGGAACCAGAACGGCGCCTTCGTGTGCGCGGCGATGTCCTCGATCGAGCAGATGCTCATCGTCGACAGCGTGAACGGCACCCCGAAGGCCTCGGCAGCGCGCGCGCCCAGGATCTCGCCGTCGGCGTGCTGCATGCCGGTCAGGCCGGTGGGGGCGATCACGACCGGCATGGCGCAGTCCTGGCCGGCCAGGGTGGTGCGCAGCGAGCGGCCCTCCATGTTCACGGCCACGCGCTGGCGCAGCAGGATGCGGGCGAAGTCGGCCTCGTTGGCGCGGTAGGTGCCCTCGGTCCAGGAGCCCGAGTCGGCGTAGTCGTAGAACATCCTCGGCACCCGGCGCCGGGCCAGAACCCTCAGGTCTTCGATGCAGGTGATCACGGGCATGGTTCAGATCTTCTTCTCGTTGAGCGACGAAGCGATTCTCTGCCATCCATGCCGCCGGTTTCCCGCAGCCGTGAGCTGAATCGGATGTTGCCATTGCAGATGATGGATTCAACTGCAAGAGCCGCTTCCACTGCTGTCGCGACCTTGGGGCATGCGTCGACTGTCCTCGCAAATAGTCCCAGTCGCGACAAGGACTTACGAGAGGCATTCGGGGTTTTCCCGCGAGCCGCGCGGGGTTGGCCCACGACTTGTGTTGTCTTGCCCACCCGGTGCGCCGGTCTGCTGTTGCCGCGGCGGGCCGGTCGCACGGTTCGATCACATCCAGTAGCAACCGGAGACCTTCCACGATGGAAACCTTTTATGAGGTGATGCGCCGCCAAGGCATTTCGCGCCGCAGCTTCCTGAAGTACTGCTCGCTCACGGCCACCTCGTTGGGGCTGGGTCCGGCCTTCGTGCCGCAGATCGCGCACGCCATGGAGAACAAGCCGCGTACGCCGGTGCTCTGGCTGCACGGTCTGGAATGCACCTGCTGCTCGGAGAGCTTCATCCGCTCAGCGCACCCGCTCGCGAAGGACGTGGTGCTGTCGATGATCTCGCTCGACTACGACGACACGCTGATGGCCGCCGCAGGCCATCAGGCCGAGGCGATCCTCGAAGAGATCATGGCCAAGTACAAGGGCAACTACATCCTGGCGGTGGAGGGCAATCCTCCGCTGAACCAGGATGGCATGAGCTGCATCATCGGCGGCAAGCCCTTCATCGACCAGCTCAAGCACGTGGCCAAGGACGCCAAGGCCATCATCTCCTGGGGTTCGTGTGCCTCGTGGGGCTGTGTGCAGGCCGCCAAGCCCAATCCCACGCAGGCCACGCCGGTTCACAAGGTGATCTTCGACAAGCCCATCATCAAGGTGCCGGGCTGCCCGCCGATCGCCGAGGTGATGACCGGGGTGATCACCTACATGCTCACCTTCGACCGGCTGCCCGAGCTCGATCGCCAGGGTCGACCGAAGATGTTCTACAGCCAGCGCATCCACGACAAGTGCTACCGCCGGCCGCACTTCGATGCCGGTCAGTTCGTCGAGCACTTCGACGACGAATCGGCGCGCCGCGGCTATTGCCTCTACAAGGTCGGCTGCAAGGGCCCGACCACCTACAACGCGTGCTCGACCACGCGCTGGAACGAGGGCACCAGCTTCCCGATCCAGGCCGGCCACGGTTGCATCGGCTGCTCCGAAGACGGCTTCTGGGACAAGGGGTCGTTCTACGACCGCCTCACCAACATCCATCAGTTCGGCATCGAGGCCAACGCCGACCAGGTCGGTGGTGCCGCGGCCGGTGTGGTGGGCGCGGCCGCCGTCGCCCACGCCGCCGTGTCGGCGATCAAGCGTGCGACGCAGAAGACCGATTCGAAGACGAACGAAACCTCCCGCGCCGGGCAGTGAAGCGCTGAGCACGAACAAAGGAACGACACATGGTGCTTACGAAACTCAGGGCTTCAAGATGGACAACTCGGGCCGCCGCGTGGTGGTGGACCCGGTGACGCGCATCGAAGGCCACATGCGCTGCGAGGTCAACCTCGACAGCAACAACGTCATCCGCAACGCCGTCTCCACCGGCACGATGTGGCGTGGTCTGGAGGTCATTCTCAAGGGGCGCGATCCGCGCGACGCGTGGGCCTTCGTCGAGCGCATCTGCGGTGTCTGCACCGGCTGCCACGCGCTCACTTCGGTGCGTGCGGTGGAAGATGCGCTCGGCATCGTCATTCCGAAGAACGCCTACCTGATCCGCGAGATCATGGCGAAGACCTTGCAGGAGCACGATCACGCCGTCCACTTCTACCACCTGCATGCCCTCGACTGGGTCGATGTCGTGTCGGCGCTGAAGGCCGACCCGAAGAAGACCTCCGATCTCCAGCACCTGGTGTCGCCGAGTCACCCGATGTCGTCGCCGGGCTACTTCCGCGACATCCAGAACCGGCTCAAGAAGTTCGTCGAGAGCGGCCAGCTCGGACCGTTCATGAACGGCTACTGGGGCAACAAGGCCTATGTGCTGCCGCCCGAGGCCAACCTGATGGCCGTCACGCACTATCTCGAGGCGCTGGATCTTCAGAAGGAGTGGGTCAAGGTTCACACGGTCTTTGGCGGCAAGAACCCGCACCCGAACTACCTGGTCGGCGGCGTGCCCTGCGCGATCAACATCGACAAGGACGGCGCGGCCGGCGCGCCGGTGAACATGGAGCGCCTGAACTTCGTCGAGGCGCGCATCAAGGAGATGATCGAGTTCAACAACAACGTCTACATCCCGGACGTGTTGGCGATCGGCACCATCTACAAGCAGGCCGGCTGGCTCTACGGTGGCGGCCTGTCGGCGACCAACGTGCTCGACTACGGCACCTACGAAAAGGTGATGGGCGATCACAGCACCCAGCAACTGCCGGGCGGTGCCATCCTCGACGGCAACTGGGACGTCATCCACCCGGTCGATCCGCGGGACCCCGAGCAGGTGCAGGAGTTCGTGCCGCACAGCTGGTACAAGTACGCCGACGAATCCAAGGGCCTGCATCCGTGGGACGGCGTCACCGAGCCGAACTACGTGCTCGGAGCCAACACCAAGGGCACGCGCACCAATATCCAGGAGCTCGACGAGAGCGCGAAGTACTCCTGGATCAAGTCGCCGCGCTGGCGCGGCCATGCGATGGAAGTCGGCCCTCTGTCTCGCTACATCCTGGGCTATGCCCACGCGAAGCAGGGTCACAAGTACTGCCAACGCGTGAAGGAGCAGATCGACACCTCGGCCATGTTCATCAACAGCGTCTATCCCAAGGCGCTGGGTCTGCCCGAGACGCAGTACAGCGCCAAGCAGTTGCTACCCACCACGATCGGCCGCACGCTCGCGCGGGCGCTCGAGGCGCAGTACTGCGCGGAGATGATGCTCGAGGACTTCAAGGAACTGGTCGCCAATATCAAGGCCGGCGACACCACCACGGCCAATGTCGAGAAGTGGGATCCGGCCACCTGGCCGAAGGAAGCCAAGGGCGTGGGCACGGTCGCGGCACCGCGCGGAACGCTGGGGCACTGGATCCGCATCAAGGACGGGCGGATCGAGAACTATCAGTGCGTCGTGCCGACCACCTGGAACGGCAGCCCTCGCGACAACAAGGGGCAGATCGGGGCCTTCGAGGCCAGCCTGATGAACACGCCGATGGCCAACCCCGAGCAACCGGTGGAAATCCTTCGCACGCTGCACTCCTTCGATCCCTGCCTGGCCTGCTCGACGCACGTGATGAGCCCCGACGGCCAGGAGCTCACCAGTGTCAAGGTGCGCTGACAGCACCGCCCCTACACCACACCCGCATTCCGAGGAGAAACCATGTCGAAGAGCATTTCCCTGCGGTTCGCACTGACCAGCATGCTGCTGGCGGCGGCGACGGCCAGCCAGGCGCACACCGGTCACGGAGCGCATGGCCTGGTCGAAGGTCTGGCCCATCCCTTCCTGGGGCTGGACCATCTTCTGGCGATGGTCGCCGTGGGCCTGTGGTCGGCGATCGCGCTGCCTGTCGGTCGGCGTCTGCTCGGACCGGGGGTGTTCCTTGCGGCGCTGCTGATCGGCGCTCTGCTGTCGTGGGAGGGGGTGGCTTTGCCGGCGGTGGAGTCGAGCGTGGCGGCGAGTGTGGTGCTGCTGGGTGCGATGCTGTTCGCGGGGCGGCACGTGCCGACATCGCTCGGCCTCACGCTGGTCGGTGCGGCGGCGCTGTTCCATGGCTATGCGCATGGCAGCGAGCTGGCGGTCGGTGCTTCGGCAGTGGCCTATGCCGCCGGTTTCATGGGGGCGACGACGCTGCTGCACGGCGTGGGCCTCGCCGCCGGCGTCGGTCTTCAGCGGCTGCCCGATCGGGTGGCTCGGCTGGCGGCCACGGTGGTCGGAGGAGCCGGGGTGGTGATGCTCGCCGCCCGTCTTTGATCACGGCCGATCGAGTCGCATCACGCCAGCCCGAAGAGGAGACGATTCATGTCCGCCATACCCGCGAATAGTTCGAACGCCCCTGTCGAGGGCACCGACGCGCACGACCTCGTCCACGCGCAATCCATCAAGTCGGTCTACGTCTACGAAGTACCGGTGCGCATCTGGCACTGGATCAATGCGCTGGCCATCAGCGTGCTGGCCATCACGGGCTACTTCATCGGCTCGCCCTTGCCGACCATGCCGGGCGAGGCCAGCGCCAATTACCTGATGGGCTACATCCGCTTCGCCCATTTCGCCGCCGGCTACCTGCTGGCCGTCGGTTTGCTCGGGCGTCTCTACTGGGCCGTGGTCGGGAACCACCACGCCCGCGAGTTGTTCTGGGTGCCGGTGTTCCAGCGCGCCTATTGGCTCGAGGTATGGGGCATGGTGAAGTGGTATGCCTTCGTGAGCGCGCGGCCCGGCAAGTACGTGGGACACAACCCGTTGGCACGCTTCGCAATGTTCTTCATGTTCTTCCTGACGGCCGTGTTCATGGTCGTGACCGGGTTCGCGCTGTACGGTGAAGGCGCGCAGGCCGGTTCCTGGGCCGACGTGATGTTCGGCTGGGTGATCCCGCTGTTCGGGCAGTCCCAGGACGTGCACACCTGGCACCACCTCGGGATGTGGTGGCTGATCGTGTTCGTCATCGTGCACGTGTACGCCGCCATCCGCGAAGACATCATGGGTCGATCGAGCGTGGTGAGCACGATGATCTCCGGCCACCGCACCTTCAAGGACTGACGGCCATGAGCCTGCAAGATCTGGTTCAGCGCAATGGCTGGGGCGCGACCCGGACGGTCGGAGCGGCGGCGGGCGAGCGACTGGCATGGATCGGTCCAGTGCGGCATGTGCGCGCACCGGGAGGGCCGTCCGGCGCGGGCGACTTTTTCTCGCGGGGAGCCGGGGCCTCGGATCGTTCGTCGCGGTCCCTTGCGGCCACGACGATGCTGCTGCCACCCGGGGTGCCGGGCCGTGCTCCCTGGCATCCGGGGCGCTTTCTCCGGCGCAATTACCTGACCCCGCTCGGTCTCTCGCAGACCGAGGCGGCACGCCTGCTCGGCGTATCGCGCCGGCGTTTGCACGAGATCGTGCATGGCCAGCGCGGTATCACGGCCGATACCGCCATCCGTTGCGCGCTGGTGTTCGGAACCGATGCGGCGTTCTGGCTCGCGTTGCAATCTGCCTGGGACAGTTTCCACACCTGGAAGTTGCTCCGCGTCCAGACCCGCCGCACCCGCGGCACCCACTGATTTTCTTGTTGGAGTCAACCCGCATGAGCGCTCATCCGTCTGCTGGCGACTGTCACGACCTAGGTGGCAACCCTGAGGCGGAGGTGATCTGCGTCCTCGGCATTGGCAACGTCCTGTGGGCCGATGAAGGCTTCGGCGTGCGTTGCATCGAGGCCCTGCAGCGCCGCTACGAGTTCGCGCCTCACGTGCAATTGATCGACGGCGGCACCCAGGGGCTCTACCTCATCCAGCACGTGCAGGCTGCGACGCGCCTGCTGATCTTCGATGCCATCGACTACGGGCTGACGCCAGGCACGCTGAAGCTGGTCGAGAACGACGACGTGCCGCGCTTCATGGGGGCGAAGAAGATGAGCCTTCACCAGACCGGCTTCCAGGAGGTGCTGATGCTGGCGCTGCTGACGGAGCAGTACCCGAAGCAGGTGCTGCTGATCGGTTGCCAGCCTGAAGAGCTGGAGGACTACGGCGGCAGCCTGCGGCCGCGCGTCAAGCAGGCGCTGGAGGACGCGCTCGCGCATGGGGTCGACACGCTGCGCCAATGGGGCGCGAGGCCCGTGCCGCGCACCGCGCCGCTGGGCGAGCACGAGTCGGTGACCTTCTCGGAGCTCGATATCGGCCGCTACGAAGAGCAGCGCCCCCCGGAAGAACTTGCGTGCCGAGTCGGCGACGAACGCTTCTTCCCGCCGGTCGCCCCGAACTGATCGAGCCGCCATGTGCATCGGACTTCCCATGCAGGTGTTGAGCGTCGAGCCCGGTCACGCGCAGTGCTGCGGCCGGGGCGAGGCTCGCCGTGTCCGGACGGCGCTGGTGGGCGACGTCGCACCCGGTGATTGGCTGCTCGTGTTCATCGACAGCGCTCAGGAGCGTCTGACGACCGAGCGCGCGCGAGAGATCGACGCCACGCTCGATCTGCTCGAAGCGGTGATGCACGGCGATGCCGCCGACGGCGTCGCCTCCTTCGCCCTGCCGTCGCGCATGAACCAGGACGAAGTCCTTGCTTTGGCGGGGGCGGCATCCAGCCCCACTTTGGAGAAATCACCATGAGTACCGACACGTCGAGCCACGAAACCCTGGTGAAGCTGCCCGTGCAGCCCCCCAAGACGACGATGGCCGTTCCCGAAACGTCGCCGCTGATCGAGCGGCTCGTCAGCGTCCACGGTGCGACGTGGGTCGACGAGACAAGCATCGGTGACTGGGCCGCGCAGGGAGGTGATCGCGTCGTGTTGTTCGCTGGCGATCCGGTCCGCTTTCCCGAGGGGCTGGATGTGGCTGTCGTGCTGCCGGAGCTGCAACGCAGCTTCCCGGGGCGTTTCCTCGTCGGCGTCGTGCCGCGACAGAGCGAGGAAGCCGTGGCTCGCCGCTACGGTTCGCAGCGCTGGCCAACGCTGCTGTTCCTGCGGGATGGCCAGTACGTGACCACGATCTCCGGCATGCTCGATTGGGACGATTACGTCGAACGCGTCAAGCAGGCGCTGGCCATGCCGACCTCGCGCGCGCCGACCATCGGCATCCCGGTGGTCAGTGCCGGATCCTCCGGTTCGTCGTGCCATTGAAACAACCCTTTCACGGAAGCACCTCATGAAAGACTTTCCGATACCGGTCGTGGGCATAGGCGTTGGTCCGGGCAGCCAGCCCGAGGAGGACGAGAGCCTCCAGTACATGCCGATGCCCCAGGGCATGGAGACCTTCCGCCCGCCGATTCTTCCCGAGCCCGAGGAGATCGCCGCGCGAGAGCAGGCGCACCGCGCTTTGCGCGAGGCCTTGATGGCCCTCGACGACGCGCGCCGCAACGGCGGCAACCGCAGCGTCGACCTGCTGGGACTGCCGGCCGCGGACCTGCAGCTCGTCAACCAGGTGCTCGGCGAGGGCGAGGTGAGTGCGCTGGTCAAGAGCGACGGCGATGCGAGCCATGAGCTGCGCGTGCAGGAGTCCGTCTTTGCCGGCGTGTGGCGCGTGGTCCGCTCGATGGATGGTCAGGTCATGTCGGACGTCATCGAACTCGGCCCCGTGCCGCAGGCGCTGAAGGCGGCCGCACGCGACGATGTCTGGGCCCAGGTGCCGCGCTGGACCGGCGATCTGCCCCCCAATGTGCAGAACGCACCCTCTCTGCTGGCCGAGATCGAGGATCAGTGGCGCATCTGGCGTCCGGGCCAGGCGGCTCACGTCGTCAACCTCACGCTGCTGCCGATGTCGACCGAAGACATCGGCTTCCTCGATCACCATCTCGGCACGGGCCGGGTGCTGATCCTGTCGCGCGGCTATGGCAACTGCCGCATCACCAACACCCGCATGCCCAATTGCTGGCGCGTCGTGTACTACAACTCGCAGGACGTGGTCATCCTCAACACCGTCGAAGTCGTCGAGCTGCCTGAGGTGGCCCAAGCCGCCAAGGAAGACCTCGACGATTCGCACGAGCGTCTGAGGGAAGTGCTGGAGTGGGTGGAGCAGGCATGAGAAGAACGGCGTGCCTCGACCCGGCGGTCCTGCAGGCCGTCGAGTGCACCGCTTTCGTGTGCGGGGTGAGACCGTGAACTCCAGCAGCCCGCCGCGGTTCGAAGGCAGCTACCTCGGCAACAGCGCCCGCCTGCCGGCCGGCGCGCGTCTCGAATGCAAGATCTGCTGGTGGGTCTACGACCCCGCGCTCGGCGATCCCGTCTGGCAGATCGACCCCGGCACGTCCTTCTCGGATCTGCCGCCGCACTGGCGATGCCCGCAGTGCGACGGGGATGCCGAGCAGTTCATGGTGCTCGACGGCACCACCTGATCATGAGCGCTGCGTCGTCTCCTGCTGCCGCTTTGTCGCGGCGCGTCTGCGATCTCGTGGACCTGTTCCGCGGCATCGAGCGCGATCGCATGGCTGGCGTGCCGGTTCTGAACCCGGCGTTGCAGGTGGAAGCGGTGGGTTTCGAACCGGCGTTCGATCCGGCGATCGCCGATCCAGCATCCGGCGGCGACGTGGAGGCGGTCGGTGTTCTCGTCACTCCCTGGTTCATGAACCTCGTCGCGATGCCTCTGGAACGCCGTGATGACGTCGCCTGCGTCGGCGTCTCGCGGACGCGGCCCGTCGGCAGCGAGAACTTCGACTTCATCGGAGGCCACGAGCCCGCCTTCGGCTCCTATGCGGCCTGCTCGCTGTTCTCGCCGATGTTCGAGTTCGTCGACCAGGCGGCGGCCGTGGCCACCGCGCGTGCCGTGCTCACGACCTTGCGCGTGCCGGTTGCTGCCGTTGAGCAGACCCCTTCGCCGGCTCGCCGATCCTTCTTGCTCGGTCGGTCATCGGCCACCGGGGCGGTGCGATGAGTGCGGGCGGCTCGCGGACCTGGGTGGCGCCCTGCTGGTGCGTCCCGGTCGGCCTCGGCCGCACAACCTGGTCAGCACCCGCCCGGATCTGACCGATCTGCTGACCCGCGGCAAGCCCGCCGCCGCGCTGGCCGACATCCTGGGCAGCCTGTACAGCCTGTGCGGCCATGCGCACCGCCTGTGCGCGCAGCGCGCCGTGGCTGCTGCGCGTGGCCGGGGTGACGCAGACGAACGCAATGCCGCTGGCGCGCTGCAGCTCGGCAGTCTGCGCGAGCACTTGCGTCGCCTGTGCATGGACTGGCCTCGGCAGTTGGCGGTCTCGTCGCATCGCGAGGCGCTCGCCGCCCAGGCGATGAGCCAGCTTCAGCATTGCCCGGCGTTCGTCGCTCCGTTGCTGCCCTCGAACACGACGGCGGGCGAAGCGATCCCGGGCCTGCTCGACTGGCTGCAGCATGCCGTCCTGCGCATGCCCGCGTCGCAATGGCTGGCCAGGTGGGAACGCGATCCGCAGGCCTGGTCGATCGAGTGGGCCGGTCAGAGCGAAGGGTGGCTGGCCGAACTGTTCAGGGGAATGCCCGCGGTCGCCGACCGTGTGCTGCCCGCGGCCGATCTCGAACCTCATGCGGGTGCGGCCTCGCTGCGCGAACTCGCCGACGCTTTGCAAGAAAGCCCCGCCTTCGTTCGCCAGCCGCTCTGGCGCGGCGCCTGCGCAGAAACCGGACCATGGAACCGTCTGAACCGGCCGGCCGGCCCGCGCCTCGACAGCCCCAGGTTGCGCCTCGGTGCACGCCTGGCCGAGGCCGTGCGCCTTGCCTTGCCCGACGGAGCGCGGCGCAGCGGCGCCCAGTGGCTCGTGAGCGGCAGCCTGGCGCTCGGCCCGGGGGAGGCCCTGGCCTGGGCAGAGATGGCGCGCGGCCTGCTGGTCCATCATGTGCGCCTCGACAACCAGGGCGATGCGGCGCGCGTCGACAGCTGCCGCGTGCTTGCCCCCACGGAATGGAACTTTCATCCTGCCGGTGCGCTGGCTGCAGCGCTCGAGCGCCTGTCCGCCGAAGTCGCACCGACGCGCCAGCGCGAAGTCGCCCTCCTCATGGCAGCCTACGATCCGTGCGTGCCCTATGAGATCGAGCCGGCCTGGTTGGAGGAGGCCGCCCATGCATGAAGCCAGTCTGGCCGGCGGCATCCTGAAGCTCGTCGAAGACGCCGCGCAGCGCGAGGCTTTCGCCGCGTAACGGTGTTGCGCATGGAAGCCGGGCGTCTGGCCGGCGTGGAAGTGCGCGCGTTGCAGTTTGCGCTGGAGTCGCTCGCCCCGGGAACCTGCCTCCAGGACACGCGGTTCGAGATCGAGGAGCCGATCGGCCAGGCCTGGTGCCTCCACTGCAGCCAGACGGTCGAGATCGCCCAGCGCGGCGATGCCTGTCCGGTGTGCGGCGGCTACCAGGTGCAGCCCACCGGAGGCACCGAACTGCGGGTGCTCGACATGCTGGTCGACGATTAGACAGAAGGAGCGAGTATGTGTGTCGTTTGTGGTTGTGCCGGGTCCGAGGATCCGAAAGCGGCGAAGCCTGTCGACGAGGCCGTGGTGGCGCAGGCGCAGGATCGTGACGCTGCGCCGAGCCTCTCGGGGACGCACGTTCACGTGGATCCTCGCCACGGCGACCTGCATTACGGTGCCGGCGCCGCACGCGTCTCGGTGCCCGGCATGAGCCAGGCGCGCGCGATCAAGCTCGAGACCGACATCCTCGGCGAGAACAACCGCATCGCGCGGCGCAATCGCCAGCACTTCGAGGCACATGGCGTGACGGCACTGAATCTGGTGTCCAGTCCCGGCTCCGGCAAGACCACTCTGCTGTGCGCCACCATCCAGGCGTTGCGCCGACGCCATCCCGGGCTGTCGGTGTCGGTCATCGAGGGCGACCAGCAGACCAGCTTCGACGCCGAGCGCATCCGTGCGACTGGTGCGCCGGCCATCCAGGTCAACACCGGCAAGGGCTGCCACCTCGATGCGCCGATGGTGGCGGATGCCTTCTCCCGGTTGCACACGCACGACCATCACGCAGACCACCACCACGCGCATCATCACGACGCGCACAGACTGCTGTTCATCGAGAACGTCGGCAACCTCGTCTGCCCCGCGGTGTGGGATCTGGGCGAGGCCGCCAAGGTGGCCATCCTCTCGGTGACCGAAGGCGAGGACAAGCCACTCAAGTACCCTGACATGTTCGCCGCCGCCTCGTTGATGGTGCTGAACAAGATCGACCTGCTGCCGCACTTGCACTTCGACGTCCAGCGCTGCATCCAGGCGGCCCGGCGCGTCAACCCGGCGATCGAGGTGATCCAGCTCTCGGCGACCAGCGGAGCCGGCATGGACGACTGGCTGCACTGGCTGGAGCATGCGATGTCGCCGGTCGACGCTCACCACCATCACCATCATGAGCCGGCGTCCCCGGCTCGCTCCGAAGGTCCGGATACCGAAGCTGCGCTGCGTCGGCGCGTGGCCGAGCTCGAAGCCGCGCTCGCTGCCGCTGCAGGGGCGGCAACGTCAGATTGAACGGCTGCATCGTGCCAAACGACCTGCCCACCGTACTGGCCGCTGGCGCCTGGCTGAAGAATGCCGCGTGCCTGCTCGAGGGCGGCGTGCCGGTCTGGTCGGCGTTGCACGGTGACCTGGGTGAACCGGGTGCCTGCTGCGCGCTCGATGCCTCAATGCAGTCGCTGCTGCGCCGACCCGGCCGGCCGGTGGCTGCGATCGCGCACGACCTGCACCCCGATTTCTACAGCACCCGCCTGGCGGTGTCTCTGGCCGCGGAGCTGGGGGTTCCCGCGATCGGCGTCCAGCACCACCACGCCCACATCGCGGCGGTGATGGCCGAGCATGGCGTCGATGAGGCGGTCGTCGGCCTGGCGCTGGACGGCGTCGGCCTGGGCACCGACGGCACCGCCTGGGGTGGTGAACTGCTGTGGGTCGACACCGCCGAATGGCAGCGCCTCGGCGGCCTCTGGCCGCTGGCACTGCCCGGAGGCGATGTGGCGGCACGCGAGCCCTGGCGGATGGCTGCGTCGGCGCTCCACGCGCTGGGCCGTGGGGGCGAGATCGGTGAGCGCTTCGTTGGCGCCGTGGGTGCGAGTGCCGCGTGCCTCGTGCAGCAGTTGCTCGTCGCCAGCTTCAACTGCCCTCCCACCAGCAGCGCCGGGCGCTGGTTCGACGCGGCCGCCGCTGCGCTGGGGCTGAGCGTTCGCCAGGCGCACGAGGCCGAGGCCGCGATCGCGCTGGAGCAACAGGCACGCGCGTGGATCGCGGCGAACGGCCGGCCGACGCGGACGGACATCGTCGATGCGAGCCGGGTCGATCGCCTCGACCTGCGCCCCTTGCTGGCGCGATTGCTCGATCACGGCGATGCTGCTGGCGGGGTGCCCGCCGAGGCCGCCTGGTTCCATGTGGCGCTGGCCGAGGCATTGGCCGGCTGGGCTGGTGCAGCAGCCCGCGAGCGCGGTGCGCGCACCGTGTGCCTCGGCGGCGGTTGCTTCTGCAATATGGTGCTCACCGAGCATGTCACCGCCGGCCTGCAGCGGCAGGGGCTGAAGGTGCTGAGGCCGCAGGCCCACACCTGCGGCGATGCGGCGCTGGCGCTCGGGCAGGCCTGGGTGGCCGCTCACCTGCTGCATGCCGGCGGCCGGCCCCTTTCCATCGAAGTCAACGAGAGCCTCTCATGTGCCTAGCCATCCCCGCCAAGCTGATCGAACTCAAGCCCGCCGACCAGGCCGTGGTCGACCTCGGCGGCATTCGCAAGGAGATCTCCGTGGCCCTGCTGCCCGGCGTGGCCGTCGGTGACTACGTGATCGTGCACGTCGGACATGCCATCGGGCAGATCGATCCGGCCGAAGCCGAGCGCACGCTCGCGATGTTCGGTGAAGTCGCCCGTTTGCCGGCCGCCTCGGGAGCGGCGCTGTCATGAAGTACATCGACGAGTTTCGCGACGGCGGCGTCGCCCAGAAGATCGCCGAGCGGCTGCGCCAGGAGGTTCGTCCGAACCGCAGCTACAGCTTCATGGAGTTCTGCGGCGGCCACACCCACGCCATCTCGCGTTATGGCGTCAGCGAGCTGCTGCCGGCCAATGTGCGCATGGTGCACGGTCCAGGCTGCCCGGTCTGCGTGCTGCCGATCGGCCGCATCGACCTGGCGATCAAGCTCGCACTCGAGCGTGGAGCCATCGTCTGTACCTACGGCGACACCATGCGCGTGCCGGCGTCCGACGGCCTGTCGCTGGTTCGTGCCAAGCGCGCGGTGGCGACATCCGCATGGTGTACTCGGCGGCCGATGCGCTCCAGATCGCGCGCCAGAACCCGCAGCGCGAGGTGGTGTTCTTCGCGATCGGCTTCGAGACGACCACGCCGCCCACGGCCCTGGCGATCCGCGACGCCCACAAGGAGGGGCTGGCGAATTTCAGCGTTCTGTGCTGCCATGTGCTCACGCCGTCGGCGATCACGCACATCCTCGAGTCGCCCGAAGTACGGCAGTTCGGCACGGTGCCGATCGATGGCTTCGTGGGGCCGGCGCACGTCAGCATCGTGATCGGTTCCGGACCCTACGAGCACTTCGCCCAGGAGTACCGCAAGCCGGTGGTCATCGCCGGCTTCGAGCCGCTCGACGTGATGCAGGCGGTGCTGATGCTCGTGCGTCAGGTGAACGAAGGGCGCGCCGAGGTCGAGAACGAGTTCACCCGTGCGGTCAACCGCGACGGCAATCTCAATGCGCAGGCGCTGGTGTCCGACATCTTCGAGCTGCGGCCGAGTTTCGAGTGGCGTGGCCTCGGTGAAGTGCCGTACAGCGCGCTCAAGATCCGCCCCGGCTTCGCCGCCTTCGATGCCGAGCGGCGCTTCCAGCTCGGCTACCAGCCGGTGGCCGACAACAAGGCCTGCGAATGCGGCGCCATCCTGCGCGGTGTGAAGAAGCCGACCGACTGCAAGATCTTCGGCACGGTGTGCACGCCGGAGAATCCGGTGGGGTCCTGCATGGTGTCCAGCGAGGGCGCCTGCGCGGCGCACTACTCCTACGGGCGGTTCAAGGACATCGCGATCGTGGCGGCAGCATGAGCATTGTCAAGAAGGACTACATCCGGCCGCTCGACATCAAGAACGGCCGCATCGACATGGGGCATGGCGCCGGCGGGCGCGCGGCGATGCAGCTGATCGAGGAGCTCTTCCTCGCGGCCTTCGACAACGACTACCTGCGCCAGGGCGACGATGGCGCGGCGTTTGCCATCCCGCAAGGCGAGCGCATGGTGATGGCGGTGGACGGCCACGTGGTGTCGCCGCTGTTCTTCCCTGGCGGCGACGTGGGCTGCCTCAGCGTACACGGCACGATCAACGACGTGGCGATGTCCGGCGCACGGCCGCTCTATCTGGCCGCCAGCTTCATCCTCGAAGAGGGCTTCCCGCTCGCCGATCTCAAGCGCATCGTCGAGTCGATGGCCGCTGCGGCGCGCGAGGCCGGCGTGCCGGTGATCACCGGCGACACCAAGGTCGTGGAGCAAGGCAAGGGCGATGGCGTCTTCATCAGCACCACCGGCGTCGGCGTGGTGCCAGTCGGTGTCGACGTCTCCGGCAGGAACGCGCGTCCCGGCGACGTGCTGCTGCTGTCCGGCACGATCGGCGAGCACGGCGTCGCGGTGCTGTCGCAGCGCGAGTCGCTCGAGTTCGAGACCACGATCCGCTCCGACACGGCGGCGCTGCACACCCTGGTGGCCGCGATGCTGCAGGCTGCGCCGGGGGGCGTGCGGGTGCTGCGCGACCCCACGCGCGGCGGCCTGGCCACGACGCTCAACGAGATCGCGCGCCAGTCCGGTGTCGGCATGCTGCTGCAGGAGGACGCGATCCCGGTGCTGCCGCAGGTCGATGCGGCCTGCGAACTGCTGGGCCTGGACCCGCTGTACATCGCCAACGAAGGCAAGCTGGTGGCCGCTTGCGCGCCCGAGGCAGTCGAGGCGGTGCTGGCGGCGATGCGCGCTCATCCTCTGGGCGCGCAGGCCGCGCGCATCGGTAGCGTCGTCGAAGACCCCCACCGCTTCGTGCAGATGGACACCCGCTTCGGCGGGCGCCGCGTCGTCGACTGGTTGAGCGGAGAGCAGTTGCCGCGCATTTGCTGACACCTCCGCATAGAGAGGCTGCGATGGACGATCCCGGGGACCGCGTGTACCGCAAGACCGATCGGGGCATGGGAGAAGTGAGGTTGCGGTCGGGGGGCTGTCGGCGCGATCGCGCACGGCGCTGATCCTCGTCAACGGGGTCGATTCGCTCGCCGCCCTGCGTGCCAAGATCGGCCCCGATGCCGACGCGCTCGTCGAAGCGCTCGCGGCCGAGGGCCATGTGGAGCCGGCTGCGCCGCCGGTGCGGCGGGTCGCCGGCAGCCCTGGCGCGCAGCCCCTGCCGGTGGACATCGCGGTGGAATCCGTCGCACCACGCGAGGCCGAAACGTCTGCCGCCGAGGTGCGGGAGCGCCTCGCACCGCTGCGCCGCGAGGCGCTGGCCCGGCTCGCGCCGCACTACGGCCCTGACGCCGTGGTCGTGGCCGGCCCGCTGTTGGGGGCCGCCACCCTCGAGGACTATTGCAAGGCGCTGGAGGCGCTGGAATCCAAGGTGTCCGTCAACCTCGGGCGCAAGCAGGCCATCAAGCTGCTGGCGGGGCTGAAGCCCGTCTGATCCCGACCCTCGACGAGCCACCATGCGCATCCTGCTGCTCTGCCACAGCTTCAACAGCCTCACCCAGCGCCTTTTCGTCGAACTCGGCGCCCGGGGGCACAGCGTGTCGGTGGAACTCGACGTGGCCGACAGCGTCACCGAAGAGGCGGTGGCGCTGTTCGGGCCCGACCTGGTAATCGCACCTTTTCTGAAGCGGCGCATCCCGGCATCGGTGTGGCACCGGGTGGTCTGCCTGGTGGTGCACCCCGGTCCGCCCGGTGACCGCGGGCCCTCGGCGCTCGACTGGGCCGTGCTCGAGTCCCGTCCTCGCTGGGGCGTGACGGTGCTTCAGGCCAACGACGAATTCGACGCCGGTCCCGTGTGGGCGCACGCCGAGTTCCCGATGCGCGACGCTGCCAAGGGCAGCCTCTACCGCGGCGAGGTGGCCGATGCCGCCGTCGCGGCGTCCTTGAAGGCGGTCGAACGCTTCGCCGCGCAGGGCGGGGCGGGCGCGCTCGATGGCAGCACCCGAGCCGACATCGAGGGGACCGCCGGCTGGCGCCCGGCGCTGCCGCAGTCGGCTCGCCGCATCGACTGGGACCACGACGACACGGCACACATCCTGGCCCGGCTGCGCAGTGCCGACGGCCAGCCGGGCGTGCGCGACCGGCTGTTCGACGTGGAATGCCATCTCTACGATGGCCACCCGGTCAGCGCCGCGACACTGGCCCGCGCGCCCGCGGGTGCGCCGGGCACCGTGGTGGCGCATCGCGACGGGACCTTGCTGCGCCGCACCGTCGATGGCGGTGTGTGGATCGGTCAGGTGCGCAGTCCGCAGGCCTGCGGCGACGGGCCATCGTTCAAACTGCCGGCAGCCCTCGCGTTCGCATCCCACGCGGCCGGCCTGCCGCAGCTCGATGCGCCGCTGGAGCGCGATGCCGATGAATGGGGTGAACTGCGCTACCGCGAACTCGGCCCGCGCGGCGCACGCGTGGGGTGCCTGTCGTTCGACTTCTACAACGGCGCGATGTCGACCGATCAGTGCCGTCGACTGCGGGCGGCGCTGCAGGAAGTTCGGCGGCGCGAAACGCAGGTGCTGCTGCTGCTCGGCGGGTCCGACTTCTTCAGCAATGGCATCCACCTGAACTGCATCGAGGCGGCCGCCCACCGGGCCGGCGACAGCGCGGCCGACGAATCCTGGCGCAACATCGAAGCGATGGACGACGTGGCACTGGAGCTGATCACGCTCACCGACCGGCTCACCGTGGCCGCTCTGCGCGGCAACGCCGGAGCCGGCGGTGCCTTCCTGGCGCTGGCGGCCGACGAGGTGTGGGCGCACCGGGGTGTCGTGCTGAATCCGCACTACAAGAACATGGGCAACCTCTACGGGTCCGAGTACTGGACCTACCTGCTGCCGCGGCGGCTGGGAGCGGCCGGCGCCGCGGCGCTGATGCAGCAGCGCTTGCCGGTCTCGGCGGCCGCGGCGCAGCGCTCGGGCCTGATCGATCGATGCTTCGACACCGGGGTGCGCGGCTTCGAAATCGAGGCAACTACCCATGCGCTGGCACTGGCGTCGGCCCACAATCTGGCCGAGCGCGTCGCTCTCAAGCGGCAGGTGCGCGACGCGGACGAGGCCCGGCGGCCCCTGGCCGCCTACAGAGAACAAGAGCTGTCCCGGATGCACCGCAATTTCTACGGCTTCGACCCGAGCTACCACGTCGCTCGCTATCACTTCGTGCACAAGCTGCCCCATGCCTGGACACCCCGGCATCTCGCGGTCCATCGCGAGGCCGCTGCCGGCAGCACGGAGCGCGCATGAGCGAGGTCGCCAGCCTGCCGACCGTCCTGGTGGTGGACGACGAAGTGCGTTCCCAGGACGCGATGCGGCGCACGCTCGACGAGGACTTCACGGTCCTCACCGCGAGCCATGCGGATGACGCCCGCAAGCAACTCGAGCGTTATGAGGTCAGCGTGATCCTGTGCGATCAGCGCATGCCGGGACTCACCGGCGTCGAGTTCCTGAAGGAAGTGCGCGAGCGCTGGCCCGACACGGTGCGCATCGTGATCTCCGGCTACACCGATTCCGAGGACATCATCGCCGGCATCAACGACGCCGGCATCTACCAGTACATCCTCAAGCCCTGGGTGCCGGACCACCTGCTCGACACGGTGCGCACCGCGGCGGAAGCCCGTGTGCTGCAGCGCGAGATGCACCGCCTCGACCTCGAGCTGCGTACCAGCACACCGGTGCTGCGCCAGCGTACCGCGCACAAGCTGGAGAAGGCGCGCAACACCTTCGACTTCGACCGCATCGAGCGCGCCGCAGGCAGCCCGCTCGATGGTGTGTGCGAGATGGCCGCGCGCGTGGCGCGCTATGACCTCAGCGTGCTGGTGCTCGGCGAATCCGGCACCGGCAAGGAGTTGCTTGCGCGCGCCATCCACTACGCCAGCCCGCGTGCCAGCGGCGCCTTCGTCGTCGAGAACTGCGCGGCCATTCCCGACACCCTGCTGGAGTCGGAGCTGTTCGGCCACAAGCGCGGCTCCTTCACCGGTGCGCACGAGGACCATCCGGGGCTGTTCCAGCGCGCCAATGGCGGGACGGTGTTTCTCGACGAGATCGGCGAGACCTCGCCGGCCTTCCAGGTGCGCCTGCTGCGCGTGCTGCAGGAGGGCGAGGTGCGGCCGGTCGGCGGCGTGCGCACCGTGCCGGTCAACGTGCGGGTGGTCGCGGCCACGCACCGCGACCTGGAGCAGCGCGTCCGCGAGGGCCTGTTCCGCGAAGACCTGTACTACCGCATCGCCGGCATCTCGCTGACGGTGCCACCGCTGCGCGAGCGCGGCGGCGACATCGAGCCGATCGCGCGCCGCCTGGTGCGCGAGGTGAGCGCCGAACTGGGGCGGCCCGGCGCCGAGCTCAGCGACGAGGCGATGGCCTGCCTGATGGGCTACCCCTGGCCCGGCAACATCCGCGAGCTGCGCAACGAGATCGCCCGCGCGGTGGCGCTGAGCGCCACCGAATGCATCGAGGCGCAGGCCTTCTCGCTGCGCGTGCTGCATGGGCAGGCCGGCCTGTCCGCCACCGCGCAGGCCACGCCGCTGCCGCGCAGCGGCACGCTGGGCGAGCGGCTCGATGCCATCGAGGCGATGATCCTGCGCGAGACGCTGCTGCGCCACCGCTGGAACAAGACTCGCGCGGCCAAGGAACTGGGCCTGTCGCGCGTCGGGCTGCGTGGCAAGATGCTGAGATTCGGGCTGGAAGGATGAGCATGGGCGCTGCGGCGGGATTCAACGTGCTGTGGCTGCAGTCGGGGGGATGTGGTGGCTGCAGCATGTCGCTGCTGTGCGCCGACACGACCGACTTCCACGGCCAGTTGCGCGACGCCGGCATCGACCTGCTGTGGCACCCCTCGCTCTCGATCGAGAGCGGGCACGAGCTGAGCACCATGCTCGACCGCATCGCCGATGGCCGCCTGCGGCTCGACGCCCTGTGCATCGAAGGCTCCCTGCTGCGCGGCCCGCATGGCAGCGGTCGCTTCCACGTGCTGGCCGGCACCGGCATCCCGATGATCCACTGGGTCTCGCGGTTGGCGGCCAGGGCCCGGCACGTGGTGGCGGTCGGCAGCTGCGCGGCCTGGGGCGGCGTGACCGCCGGTGGCGACAACCCCACCGATGCCTGCGGCCTGCAGTTCGAGGACGACCGTCGCGGTGGCCTGCTCGGTACCGACTTCCGTTCTGAGAGTGGCCTGCCGGTGATCAACATCGCTGGCTGTCCCACGCATCCGAGCTGGGTGATCGACACGCTGATGGCGCTGGCCGCTGAGAGCTTCACGGCCGGCGACCTCGACCAGCTGGGCCGTCCGCGCTTCTATGCCGATCAGCTGGTGCACCACGGCTGCACCCGCAACGAATACTACGAATTCAAGGCCAGCGCCGAGAAGCCGTCGGACCTGGGTTGCATGATGGAGCACATGGGCTGCAAGGGCACACAGGTGCATGCGGACTGCAACACGCGGCTGTGGAACGGCGAGGGCTCGTGCACCCGGGGCGGCTACGCCTGCGTCGCCTGCACCGAGCCGGGCTTCCAGGAACCGGGCCACCCCTTCCACCAGACACCCAAGCTGGCCGGCATCCCGATCGGCCTGCCGACCGACATGCCCAAGGCCTGGTTCGTCGCGCTTGCGTCGCTGTCGAAGTCGGCGACGCCCAGGCGCGTGAAGCTCAATGCCGTGGCCGATCACCTGGTGGTCACGCCGGCGGTGCGCAAGACGCGCCTGAAATGACCCGCCTGCTCGTCGGCCCGTTCAACCGCGTCGAAGGCGATCTCGAAGTCACGCTCGACATCGCCGACGGCCGGGTGACGTCGGCGCGCGTCAACGCGCCGATGTACCGCGGCTTCGAGCAGATCCTGCGCGGCAAGAACCCGCACGATGCACTGGTCTACGTGCCGCGCATCTGCGGCATCTGCTCGGTCTCGCAGTCGGTGGCGTCGGCGCGCGCCCTGGCCGACCTGGGCGGCCTGGAGATGCCGCCCAACGGCCAGCACGCCACCAATGTGATCCTCGCCACCGAGAACCTGGCCGATCACCTGACGCACTTCTACCTCTTCTTCATGCCGGACTTCACTCGTCCGGTCTATGCGTCGCGAGCCTGGCATGCCGAAGCCGAACGCCGCTTCGCCCCGCAGACCGGCGAACAGACGCGCGCGGCCATCGCGGCGCGCCAGCGCTGGTTCACGCTGCTCGGCACCCTGGCCGGCAAGTGGCCTCACACGCAGAGCATCGAGCCGGGCGGCTCCACGCGGCCGATCGAGGCAGCCGAGCGTGTGCGCCTGCTGTCGCGCGTGCGCGAGTTCCGGGCCTTCCTCGAGCGCCAGCTGTTCGCCGCACCGCTGGAGCAGGTGAGCTCGATCGCCAGCGAAGCCGAGCTGTGGGCCTGGCATGCGCAGGACCCGTGGCGCGGCGACTTCCGGTTGTTCCTGAGCATGGTCAAGGACGCTGCCTTGGAGCGTCTCGGCCCTGGCCCCGGGCGCTACCTCAGCTACGGCGCTACCCGCAGCCGGACGGCGGCTTCGAGCTCGGCGGCGGCGTGTGGCATGCGCAGCGCGCGGTGCTGTCGCGTCTCGACGAGGCGGCGATACGAGAGGACGCGACGCATGCCTGGCTGGCCGACAGCGCCGCCCCGCGCCATCCGCTCGACGGCCTGACGCTGCCCGACGCCGACAAGCCCGACGCCTACACGTGGAACAAGGCGCCACGGCTCGCCGGCGAGGTGGTCGAGACCGGTGCCATCGCCCGCCAGCTGGCATCGGCGCAGCCGCTGGTGCGCGACGCGGTGGCGCGCCACGGCGGCACCGTCTACACCCGCGTGCTGGCGCGCCTGATCGAACTGGCGCGCGTGGTGCCGATGATGGAGCGCTGGTTGCAGCAGTTGCAGAGCGGCGAGTCCTACTGCGTGCCGAGCCCGCATTTCACCGAGGCGTCGGCGTGGGCCTGAGCGAGGCCGCGCGTGGCAGCCTGGGCCACTGGATCGTCGCCAGCCGCGGCCAGATCGCCAACTACCAGATCGTCGCGCCCACCACCTGGAACTTCTCGCCGCGAGACGCCGCCGGCACGCCCGGCGCGCTGGAGCAGGCGCTCGAGGGCGCGCCGGTGCAAGAGGGCGAACTGACGCCGGTGGCGGTGCAGCACATCGTGCGCTCGTTCGATCCGTGCATGGTGTGCACGGTGCATTGACCGATTCTCCTCTCCACCTTCACCGACCGGCTCGCATGGAACGCTTCACCATCTCCCTCGACGACAAGCTCGCGCACGAATTCGACCACTGGATCGCCGACCGCGGCTATGCCAACCGTTCGGAGGCGGTGCGCGACCTGCTGCGTGCGGAGATGGAGCGCACGCGACAGAACAAGGACGAGTCGGTGCACTGCGTGGCCTGCCTGTCGTACATCTTCAACCACCACCAGCGCGAACTCACCGAGCGCATCACCGAGCTGCAGCACGATCACCACGATCTTGCGGTGTCGACGATGCACGCGCACCTCGATCACGACCATTGCCTCGAGACCGTGATCCTCCGCGGCCCGACGCTGGCGGTGAGGCGCTTCGCCGACGCGGTGTGCGCCGAGCGCGGCGTGCACCACGCAAGCTCAACCTCATCAGCGTGGAACTGCACCACAGCCACAAGCACGGACGCGGCGCGCACCACGCGGCGCACGTGCATCCGAAGCCGGCATCCTGAGCCGCGGCGTCTGCCCCGACCCACCTAGGCCCTGCACCGCAGGGCCTTTTTTCTTGGGGCGCGACGGGTGGGTTGCGTCCGTGGGCGTGTCTGCCACCGAGACCACAGCGCTCACTGAGCGTTTCGACGTCTCTGCTGGAAGCGCGGTGATCGGGGGTTTGCTCGTGGTTCGACGTCCTTCACCGGGCGTCGGATGCCATCCGGGATGGGTGGCACGGAAGTTGTATGAACTTAATAAAAATCATCATACTCATGGGTGCGCCGGTTGCCCATGAGTCGTTCTGCAACGAGGAGACCCAGTGCACCACGCTTTCGATCGGCGCCTTTCGCCGAGCACCCTGTTGTTGACCGCGCTGGCGGTGGGCCCTGTCCTGGCGCAGCAGAACCCCGACGAACCTGCCGCTGCGGAACTGGCCGCTGTTCGTATCGTCGGCTCGGCCGAGAAAACCAAGGGCAGCGTCACGCTCGACGCGCGGGGGCTGCCCGCTGCGGTGACGGTCATCGGGCGCGAAGACATCGCACGGACGAACGTCGGCCGCGACTACACCGATCTGCTGCGCCGCGTGCCGGGCGTCAACGCCTACAGTTTCGGCCAGGGCGACATCGGCAGCCCGATCAAGATGCGGGGCTTTACCGGCACCGGCGCACACGGCGGCGACGTGGCCATCTACGTGGACGGCGTGCCGCAGAACTTCCCGTCCGCCAACCAGGGCGGGCCCGGGATGAGCGATCTGTCGTGGCTCACGCCCGACATGATCGAGCGCATCGAGGTCATCAAGGGGCCGTTCTCTGCGCTGTACGGCGACCAGAACCGCGCCGGGGCGATCAACATCGTCACGCGCGACCGGGGCGAATCGAGTCTCGGGCTGAGTGCCGGCAGCTACGGCAGCGGCCGCGGCACGGCGGTGTTCTCCGGCGAACATGGCGCGGTCCGATCCTTCGTAGTCGCCGATCTCTACCGCACCGACGGCTATCGCGACAACTCGGGGGTGGCGCGCGGCAACCTGTTCGCCAAGGCTTCGCTCGACACCGGCGATGCCCTGTGGGCGCTTCGCGGCAGCTACTACAAGTCCGACTGGGACGCACCCGGCTACCTCAGCTTTGCGTCGCTGGTGAACGGCGCGGTCGGGCCGCGCGACCGTGATCCGACCGCGCCGCCACTGTTCGGCGATGCCGAACGCTATGGCCTTGTGCTGACCCGCTGTCCGGCGCGTGGCGAGGAGGGCTGGCATGCCTCGGTCTTTGCCGAGCACTACGAGAAGCGACGCGCCAATCCGGCAGGAGGCAATCCGAACGGCTACAACGTGCAGAACGACGATCGCGCCGTCTACGGTGGCCGGGCGCAGTACCACCTCGGGGTCGGCGCAAAGGCAGCGGTCACGGCCGGCGCCGAGCTCCGCGCAGACCGCGGGACCGGCATCAACCAGCGCTGGGACACGCCGGCGGGGCCGGGCGCGAACGTCAACAACCACTGGGATCTGGATCTGTTGACGTACGGCCTGTTCGCCCAGGGGCAATGGCAGGTTCTGGAATCGTTCAAGCTGGTCGGCGGCGTGCGGCGCGACGCCTTCGATTACCGGATCGACAACCTGAAGCAGCCTGCTGCCTCGGTGGACTACGACGCGTCGGTGACCACGCCGCGCGCGGGGTTCGTCTGGTCGCCGCTCAAGGCGCTGGACATCTACGCCAATGTGGGCGAGGGCTTTCGCTCGCCGGCGGAACGGGAGCTGTCGCCGCCCGGGCCGTTGGGGCCGCTGGGTGCGCCCGGAGGTGCCTCGTTCCCGGACCTGAAGCCCCCGAAGGTGAAGGCTCGCGACGTCGGCTTCAACGCCCGACTCGGAACGCGGTGGACGCTGTCGGCTGCGGCCTACCACACGGTGAACAAGAGCGAGATCCGCGAAACCACGCCCGGAAGCGGTGTCTACGCTGGCATCGGCGACACCACGCGCAACGGCTGGGAGGCCGATGTTCGCTTCGATGCCACCGACGCGTTGAGCCTCTATGCGAGCTACGGGAACGTCAAGGGGCGCATCAACACGCCCGTCAATGCCGGGCAGGACCTGATTTCCGGCCTGCCTGAACACACCTACCGGCTCGGCGGCGAGTACACGGCAGCGCTGGCCGCGGGCCTGCTGCGTACGAATGCCGATGTCTTCCAACTCTCCGGTGCGCCTTACTACGTCGGCGCGAGCCCGGTACCGCTGTTCAGCCGCATCTACACGCGCTACGACCTGCGTGTCTCGCTCGAACGGAACCGCGTGCGATACGCGGTGTACGGTGTCTTCCAACCCCACGCGTTCGCCAGCGAGCAGGCCGGCACCAGCGTCGATCCCCGCCCCCGCGCCGATGTCGGCGTGGCCTTGACCTACACCTTCTGACCAGGAGATCCCATGATCGCTCGACACCCTTCTCTGCAGGTCCTCCTCGCTGCCGCCTTGGCGGGCACGGCACTGTCCGCTCGATCGCACGATGCCTGGATCGCCGCCAAAGGCGAGGCCTACGCCGTGCTCTACGGCCACGGCGAGCAGGTCGAGGCCTATGCCCCCGCGAAGGTGAAGTCGCTGTCGGCGCTCGATGCCAAGGGAGCCGCCATCGCCGTGAAGCGCCAGGACGGCAGCGATGCGGTGCGTGCGACGCTGTCGCAGGCACCCTCGCTGATGACGCTTCACTTCGACAATGGCTACTGGAGCAAGACCGCAGGCGCGGATGCGACGTCCAAGAACCTGCCGAAGAACGAGGTGCCCGGTGCGGTCAGCGCGGTGCACTCGGTGAAATACGGCAAGACCGTGTTTGCCTGGAGTGCGGCCGTGACCAAGCCGCAAGGCCAGCGGCTCGAACTGGTGCCGCTGAGCGCCGCCGCACCCGCCGCCGGCAAGTCGCTGCCGGTGCAGGTGCTGTGGGATGGCAAGCCGCTGGCCGGTGCGAAGCTCGTGCGTGCCAAGTACAGCAAGGAGGCCCCCATCGAGGCCGACGCCGAAGGCAAGGCGCAGGTACCGGTGGTCGCCGGCGAGCAGACCCTGTCGGTCAACCGCAAGCAGGACCTCGCGAACGATCCGCGGGCCGACAGCGAGTCGATCTCGGCCAACCTCGTCTTCACGGTGCATTGATCGATCGGAGGGATACGGAAGATGAGTCTCGTCGCACGCCGCAGCGCGCGGTCTTCGGTCGCCTGCCTGTTACCCTGGGTCCTGACCGGGATGATCGGCTCCGTATCGGCCCATGAAGTGCATGAGGAGGTGTCGCGGGCGCAGGCCACGGTGGTCCGCCTGACCTATGCCGACGGTGAGCCGTTCTCTTTCGAACGCTACGAACTGTTCGCCGACGGCAGCACCCAGCCCACGCTGTCCGGCAGCACCGACGGGCAGGGGCGCGCGGTCTTCCTGCCCGATCAGGTGAAACGCTGGCGCGTCCGCGCCTTCTCCGCCGATGGGCACGGGGTGGACGTGAACTTCGAGACGTCCGGCGAGGCCGCGATCTCCGTCCCGGGTCCGGCGACCGACCGCACCTCGCGCGTGCTGCTCGGTGTGCTGGTGATCCTGGCGCTGTTCTGCGCGCTGCAGCTCTTCGTCCGCGGGCGCAGGCCGCGCGGTGCGGTCGCACGAGACGGGTCCGATGCACATCCCTGACGGCTTCCTCTCGCCGCAGACCTTTCTGCCGGCCTACGCGGTGGCGGGCGTTGCCTGGCTGTGGGCGGCGCGCAGCCTGCGCCGGCAACTGGACGACCAGACCGTGCCCAAGCTCGCGGCGCTGACGGCCCTGGCCTACGGTCTCGGGCTGATCATGCTGCCGATCCCGGGGGGCACGTCGGGGCATCTGCTGGGCGTGGCGATGCTGGCGCTGCTGTTCGGTGTCCGTCTCGCCTTCCTGTCCTACAGCCTGGTGCTGCTGCTGCAGTCGCTGCTGTTCGGTGCCGGAGGCGTCACCGCCCTGCCGATCAATGCCTTGGCCATGGGGCTGGCGGGCGCCGCGATGGCCGTGCTGGTGTTTCGCGCGCTGCGGCGGCTCGGCGAGCCACTCGCCGTGGTGGCTGCTGCGTGGTGTTCCGTGATGCTCTCTGGCCTGATCGTCGGTCTGGTGCTCGGTCTGCAGCCGCTGATCGCTCAACGCCCCGACGGGACGCCGCTCTTCTTCCCGTTCGGCTTCGCCGTCGTGCTGCCGGCGGTGCTGGTGCCGCATGCGCTGATCGGCGTGGGAGAGGCGGCCCTGACGTTGCTGGTCTGGCGTTTCGCCCGCGGCCGCGGCTGGGTCGCGGCGGAAGGGCAGGCCGAACCTTCGGTGCGATGCGCATGAACCCGTCCTGCTGTCCGGCCCCGGCCGACGGCTTGCCGGCCACGACCCCGAGGGCCGCGCGTCACGCGCAGTGGTGGCTGGCCGGCTACGCCACTGCCGTGGTGGCGGTGAGTTTCGTGCACGATCCTCGGGTGCTGGCCGGCCTGCTGGGCCTCGCGTTGGCCGCCAGCGGGTCCACACGCTGGCGCCTGCTTCGGCGTGCCCTGCTGGCGGTGCTGGCCTTCAACCTGTCCGTGAGCCTGGGGTATCTGGGGGTCTCGCTGTGGCAGGGCGCGTTCCGGCCGGCCTACCTCGTGCTGGTCAATCTGCGCGTGCTGCTGCTCGTGTTCCTGGGTTTCTGGTTCGTGTCGCGGGTCAATGTGCTGCAGGCCCTGTCGTTCTCGCCGACCTTGAGTTTCGTGGCCATGCTCGCTGTCGGGCAGGTCACGGTGTTCCTGCGCGTTCTGCGCGACTTCCGGCTGGCCTTCGTGAGCCGCAACCCGGGCCGCCCGCGTTGGAGCGATCGCGCTCGCAACGCCTCGGCCCAGGCCACGCACCTGCTGGACAAGTCGGTGGCCAGCGCTGCGGAGGCTTCCCTGGCCATGCGATCGAGAGGATGCTTCGATGATTGAGCTGCAGGGCGTGAGTTTCGGCTGGCCCGACAGGCCCCCGGCTTTCAGCGGCCTCACGCTGCGCATCGAGGCCGGCGAGAAGGTAGTGCTGCTCGGTCCCAACGGCAGCGGGAAGTCCACGCTGCTCAAGCTGCTCAACGGCCTGATCGACCCGACCGCAGGGCGCAGCTTCCACGACGGGGAGGAGGTCACCGTGCAGCGCCTGCGCGACCGCGATCGGGCCCGGCGCTTTCGCCGCGAGTGCGTGCTGCTGTTCCAGCACCCGGAGGCGATGCTGTTCAACGCGACTGTGCGCGACGAGATTGCCTACGGCCCGCGCCAGCTCGGTCTGGCCGATGTGGATGCGCGCGTCGCTCGCTGGGCCCGCGAACTGCGGCTCGAGGCCTTGCTCGACGCGCCGCCTTTCCATCTTTCGGGCGGTGAGAAGCAGAAGGTCGCGTTGGCCGCGGTGCTGGCGCTCGACCCCAAGGTCCTGCTGCTCGACGAGCCGTCGGCCAACCTCGATCCCCGCACGGCCGGCTGGCTGGCGGATTACCTGCTCGACACCCGGGCGACCGTCATCGTCAGCACGCACAACCTGTCAATGGCTTCGGAGTTCGGGGAGCGCTGTCTCGTCCTCGAGC